>JAFGQM010000062.1 GCA_016935655.1 Candidatus Altarchaeota archaeon
AGAAGAGGAAGGCGCTAATCTATAATTTCATATCGCAGCTTACCGCAGTTCTTGGGGGTGCGATAGGTTTCCTGATACCGAGCGAGAGCTTTAAAACACTCATGCTTCCAATCGCAGCTGGCGGTTTTATGTACATAGCGGCCTCCGACCTTGTACCGGAACTCCACAAGGAACCCAGGCTCAGCAAGGCAATCCTGGCATTCTCCTTCTTCCTCATCGGCGTTGTTTTGATGCTTGCGATAAAGGTTGCTTTTGCAAAATGAGATACACCCAACAGGTGGGGGTTAGGATATGAAGATGAATGGAAAAACGATCCTTATACCGGCAGCGGTCTTGATCATATTGTTCTTCGCATTCAGTCAGCCGCAGAATCCTGTGAAGGGCCCGTATTGCGGAGACGGGGCCTGCAACGGGGATGAAACGGGTTCCAGTTGCCCGGCTGATTGCGGGTCCTGCAAGATCGGATATTGCGGGGACGGTATATGTGGCGATGGTGAAAACTGTTCTTCGTGTCCGGAGGACTGTGGCGCGTGTATCCGGCCAGTGGCAATATGTGGAGATGGGGTTTGCAATGGGGACGAAAGCTGCTCCAGCTGTCCGTCTGACTGCGGGTCCTGCCAGCCATCTGGGTATTGCGGGGACGGTACGTGTAGTGATGGTGAAAACTGTTCTAGTTGCCCGGCTGACTGCGGACGACCAAAGGAATGCAAGCTGGTGATGTTCCATAACAGTGTGGGGCCGATGTGCATTGAGATGTTGGATTACATGGATAGCATAGAGGGAGAGTTCCCTGGCCTTCTCTTCGAGCAGCACCTGACGTCGGAGTCTGGTTATGACTCACTTCTCTCTAGGTGGAAATCCGCCAATCCCCAAAGCTTGGGGGTGTCCGATGACTATAGCTATCTGCCCATAACGTTCATAAATGGAAGGGCATACTCAGGGTTCAACAACTGGGTAAAAACCCGGTTGCATGCAGATTTAGAGGGGGTTTGCGGGTAGATGGGAGACTATTTGGGTTTTTATCGGACTGGGTTGGGTAAGAAAATCCTTGAGCAAGAGGTGTCTTATATACGCGATTATCTTGCGGGCTGTAAAAGAGTCCTGGACATAGGCTGCGGCCCAGGGATATTTGAGAGGGAGCTTTTGGGGATGGACATAGTCGGAGTGGATTCCTCCCAAGGAATGCTGGACGAGGCTAAAAAGATCGCCAAAAACCAGTTCTTACTGGCCAGGGCAGAAGAGTTGCCCTTTCCAGAAGCAAGCTTTGACGGCGTGTTCTTTGTCACCTCCCTTGAGTTCCTCCAGGATTATAAGAGAGCGCTGAGTGAGGTATATAGGGTTCTATGCGGAGGCGGGAAAATGATAGCGCTCATACTGAATCCAGAGTCGAATTATTTCAAGGAAAGAATAAAAAAGGGCGGGTATATCAAGGAGAACATCAAGCATGCGGACCTGCGCGCGATTAGGGAATGTGCAGAAGGGAAATTCGACTTGGCCGAAGAGTACTTCTTGGGGATTAAGGACGGAAAAATCACGGATTCGAAGGACCCGAAAATCGCGAGTTTATATGTAATAAGAGGTATCAAGAGATAAGGGTAGGCAGGAGACATGTAATCAGGATGGCATACAAACACCTTTTCGGGCCGGTGCCTTCAAGGAGGCTTGGCGTCTCTCTGGGGATAGATCTAGTCCCATACAAGACATGCACCCTGAACTGCGTGTACTGCGAGTGCGGGAGGACGACAAACCTAACGCTTGAAAGGAAGGAATATGTCCCGACGGCTGAGATTCTTGCAGAGCTGGGTGATTACTTGAAACCCGGGCCGGATTTGGATTATATAACGTTCTCGGGCTCCGGCGAGCCGACTCTCCACACGGGAGTAAAGCATATTATAAGGTTCCTGAAGATGGAATACCCCAAATACAAAGTGGCGGTGCTTACAAACGGGACGCTTCTCTACGACAAGGGGGTTAGAGAAGAGCTCATGCGCGCAGATCTGGTAATGCCATCGCTTGACGCGGTTTCGAAAGAGGCGTTCACAAGGGTGAACAGGCCACATAGGGATATCCCCCTTGGGGATATGATGGGGGGGTTGATTGAGTTCAGAGATGAATTCAAGGGCCAGATATGGCTTGAGATATTCATAGTCCCGGGGCTGAACGACGGTGAATCGGAGCTGCGGCTGCTGAAGAAGACTGTCGGGAGGATAAGGCCGGACAAAGTACAGATAAACACACTTGACAGGCCGGGTACGGAGAGCTGGGTCATGCCAGCAGGGAAAGCCGAGCTGGAGCGGATTGCATCCCTTCTCGGGGGCGAGGTGATAGCCAGCTTCGAGTCGAGGAAAAAAATCAAGAGCTTCAGTAGGAACATCGAGGAGGACATAGTCTCTACTCTCGGGAGAAGGCCCTGCACGGCCAAGGACCTGTCGGCCATACTCAGCCTGCACCTGAACGAGGTCAACAAATACCTACAGCTTCTGCTGGAAACTGGAAGGATATACAGTGAGGAAGAGGAGCGTGGGGTTTTTTTCAGGATAAACTAATCCTTCAAAACGGCAAAAACATCTCGGGGTTTTCCCAGGGTGGTGGGTAGTTGATAGGATAAACAAATGGAGGTCTAGTCTATGAAACTGCAGATTGACTGCATCCCCTGTCTGATAAAACAGTCGGTGCAGGCCATAAAGAAGACCGGGGGGGGAATGGAGGAGCTGAAAGAGATTCTAAGGCTGATACTAGAGTTTGATGAAAACACTACATCGGCCGGGACGAAGGTCCACCGTGCCCTTAAGGAGGCTACAGGGGTACAGAACATCTATGCAGAGGAAAAAAAGAGAGACAACAATGCCGCCATGAAAATGCTGCCTAGAATCAGAGAAGAAATGGAAGGATCAGAAGACAGATTCCTGTTCGCAACCAAGGCGGCTATCGCAGGCAATGTAATTGATTATGGAGCCTTGGGCATAAAAAACCTGATCGGTGAGGTGGAGGGGATACTCCACGAAGAGTTGGCTATAGATGATAGTAAGAGATTTAAGGAAGAATTGAAGAAGGCGAAGAGGGTGATATACCTTGCAGATAATGCAGGGGAGATAGTCTTTGACCAGCTGTTGATTGATGAGATCCAAACATTAGGGCCCAAGGTCACTGTAGCCGTCAGGGGAGAACCCATACTGAACGATGCCACCATGGAGGATGCCAAAATGGTGGGCTTGCGCGCAGACAAGATCATAACTACTGGAACTGACCACATAGGCATCGACCCCACGGAATGCTCTGAAGATTTCATTAAGGAGTTTGAAGGCGCAGATTTGGTCATATCAAAAGGCCAGGGTAATTATGAGACTTTGCAGGATTTCAACATAAAAAAGAAGGTGGTTTATATCCTAAGGGTCAAATGCGAGGTCGTCGCAGAGAACCTCAAAACAAAGAAGGAGGCGAATATTGTAAAGATAGTCGAAGCCTGAACCTTTGCAATTATTGTGCGAGGGAGATTAAAACGCACAGGGAAAACCGGGCTGGCAGACATAAGACTGACCATCAACGCTATTGACGAGTTTTCACATGAGGGCTGAGGCGTGTATGGGGGGGCGAATTTATGAGGAATCCACTAAAGTCAACCGGTAAAGTTAAATAGCATAATCATCTAGATAACCAAGACAAAATGACCGGAGAGCACGAGGGGCGGGAGAACCTCACGGAGAAGACGAAAGACCTTGAGAGGGCTAGGCAGTCACTCATAGAAGAACTAGAAGCCATAAACTGGTACCAGGAGCGGGTGGAGGTCTGCAAGGACAAGGAGCTAAAGCGAATACTCGAGCACAACAGGGACGAGGAAAAAGAGCATGCAGCCATGCTAATCGAGTATCTGAAGAAGGCCGACGAGGTTCAGGGCAAGATGTTTGAGGAGCACGACTGAGAGGGTCTAACTAGGCTATCCCTCTGGAATCTAGAGGCCCCTGAATATGAAAGCCCCAGTGGGGATAGGTATGAACCTGCCCATTACTGCCATTATCCCACTTATGGTCCCGATGATGGCCAGTATGCCCAAAACTACCAGGAATGCCAGGAGCACGGACACCATGCCATTACCAGAGCTGACCCCGTTTGCTACTGCAACTGCCCTGCCTGCAAGGACCCAGAAAAATACCATGATGACCAAAAAAACGGATGTGAACGCTAGGAAAAGATTCGGATTTGTCCCGATCGAATACACGGTCAAAGGTGTTTTCATCGAGATTACCGTTCCCACTGCCGTGAGAGGTATGCCGACGAAAATCAGGACCAGAATATTCACGTATGCCAGAAGAGCCACTGTCTTTTTCACATCGGCGCTTCCGCCAGCAATGCCTCTCGTGAGTCTTGAGCTGAAGAAACATATAGCGAGGAACAGTACAAGGCCAAACAGAATGCTACCCGTAGTGGTAACTAGCAGCGACTGATCGTTGAAAATCCAACCGACACTGTCCAAAGACCCTATAGGATAAGCCTCAAAGAGTCTCTCAAACTGTTCCCTAAGCGTGAACTTTAGGGTTATTACCAGGATGAACTCACTTATTATCGCCATTATAAGATATAACAACAGACCCTGCCCGAAGGTTATCTTGTCTCTGAGGTATTTGAACGTATACGTGGGGTGTAACAAAGAGCCCAATAATATCCTCGGGGCAAAAATGCTGGACTCCATCTTCCAGCTGCGGATCTGGTGGATTCTGGAGACCATGGGCACCCCCTTGGCCCCTCCAGCACTCTCGTCCCGCAGGGCTAGGGTTATATCCCCCCCCAAGTAGCCTGCCTTTTTCATTTCCTCCCTTACCTCCTCCTTGCTCTTGCCTTGGGCAAGCTGTTCCCCCACCAGCCTTCGAAGTTCGGTAAGCTCTTCAGGGTTTACCATTTTGAGATTAAATGCCCGCCCTTCTGATTATCCTCACCACCATCCATGAGCCGAGGATTAGCGCGAACGTGAAGCCCACTATACCGACAACAGGGAAATCGAAGAACAACGGTCCCTGGCCAGTGGTCATGATAAGGGAGCTGCCTACAAGTATCGCTGCTAAGAGTATACTCGCCGATATCCTGTTGCTTATCCTGTCAAGGTTCTTTGACAGCTCCTCCAGGCTCTGGTGCTTGAAGTCCACGGTTATCGACGCTGTTGCCAAGCTTTTGGAGAATTTAGAGATGGCGTCGGGCAGGCCTCCCATGGTCTCTGCTATCCTAACCAGGTTGTCCTTGAAGTCCGTGATCTTTTTGATGTTGACGAACTTCAGCTCCTTTGTCGGCGAGAGGTACTCTTTGACATGTTCGACCATGTCGATCTTCGGATTCAGCTGTTTTACCGTACCTTCAACGACTATGAAAGACCTGATGAGCATGGCATAGTCCTCCGGTACCCTCATCCTGTATTTTGCAAAGATCTCCAATATCCTCTCCAACCCTTGCCCGATCTTGGCTTGCGAGGGCGATTCGTAGTAGAGGGTGTACACGTCTTCTAACTCCCTTATCAGCCTCTCCTTGTCGACATTTGGCCCGAGGATATTCGCAGTTTGGAGGTTCTCCACCAGACCCTGCAGGTCGCCTATGAAAATGCTCATGAGTATGCTGGAAAGCTGCTTCGTGAAGTCCCGGCCAAGATGCTTCATCATTCCGAAATCCAGATAACATATGGTGTTGTCGGGCAGGACGAAGATATTCGAGGGGTGGGGGTCTGCATGGAAGAATTGGTGCTCAAATATCTGTTTCAGATACGAGTTCATTATCCTTTCCGCGACTATCCTATTCCTCCTTTTCTTGCACTCTGTTATCAGGTACTTGAGGTTTACCCCGTCCACGTACTCCATGACTAGTATCTTTTCGGTCGAGTATTCCCACAGTATTCTGGGCACATACACCGTTTTATCGTTTTCGAAGATCTTGCGGAACTTGTCGGCATACCTGCCCTCGAACCTGTAGTCCACCTCCCTATGTATCGACCTGTCGAACTCGTCTATCAGGCCTGGAAGGTTGTAAGACTCCCAGTCAGGGTTGTTCCTCACCAGAAATACGCTAAGGTATCTCATAAGCCGTATGTCTTGCTCTATCTCCCTGATTATATCAGGCCGCTGCACCTTTATCACGACTCTTCTGCCGCCTTTCAGGACTGCCTCGTGCACCTGCCCCAAGGAGGCCGAAGCAAGGGGCGTCTTTTCAATCAACTCAAAGAGCTCTGGAGGCTCCCTCCCCAGCTCGGTTTTGATTATCCCCTCTGCTTCCTCCCAGGAAAATGCCGGCGCGCTGTCTTGAAGTTTTGAGAGCTCTTCTACATACTCTCTCTTGAATATGTCTGCGCGTGTGCTCAGCATCTGCCCGAATTTGACGAATATGGGGCCAAGCTCCTCGAAGGTCATCCTCAGTCGGGCGGCCTTCGAGAGGTTGAGGGCCCTGCTCTGCTTGTACCAGCTTAGCTTTTTTAGGAGGCTGAACCTGTGCTCCTTTGAGATGCCGTCGACCCACGGGCCGAACTCGTACTTCATCAGAACCCCGATGATATGGCTCAGCCTGTGGATGTCCCCTCTTTCTCTGTCAAAGATCATGCTTTAGATTTTTTCCTGGATTTTCTCTTAGCTTTTGTTTTGGTCTTCTTTTTCATCTGTTCTACCTGCCTTGATAACAGCTGGACCTTCTGCTCAAGCCTCTTGTAGTCCTTTTCCTTCACAAGGCCCGCGGACCTGAGTGCCTGACCCATCTTCCGGTCTATGTCCCTCATGAACGCTCTTTTTTCCTTGTCAGTCCTTGCCAGCATCTCCTTTGCAATTGCGCGCGCTTCGGCCTCGTTCAGCAAACCCATGTCGCTTAGTTTTTTTAGATAAGCGTCGATCTGCTCCTTGGCCATGAGGCCGACCCCGGCACCCAGAAGCAGCGCCTTCTTTATCAAGTCATCCATTTTCGCCCTCGTTGAGATTTAAATGACACCTGAGAATTAAGGAAGTGGGCTTAAAAATTTACGTGGTTTTTATTCGAGCTTTCCTTAACCTCATATGCCTAGGCGACATCATCCGAGGCATGAGACTAAGCCTTTGCACATAAAGGAGAAGATTAAGAACCCCAAGTTTATAATAGGTCTGCTGGTTCTGATACTGGTCTTGTTTGCGGTTTATCACATGGCGGTAGTGGGTGGGCTGTATAAGGATATCGTCAGCGCAAACAGGGTTCCTCTGGTAGTCCATATGGCAAACAGCGGTATGGACCGTGGCCTATATATCTCACAGATGAAGGGCAAACCGACACCGATAAAGACGATTTGGGAGTTGGACTCTTTGCAGGATCTAACCCTTATGGTGATAGACAACTTTGAGGTCCTTGCCAGAAGTTTTGAAAGCCTAAATGAGTTTGAGGCATACCTATGCGGTACCTTCCGGATTTTCTGCCCCGTGGAGCTGGAACTGAATGAGGCCCGTGCAAGTATGAGCCTAAGCTCGATTACCTCCTTTTATGCGGAATTTTGGAGCATACTAAGCGAAGAATCTGTAGATGATGCTTATCTGCTTGCCAAGATAACATCGCTTCAGGACAGGATAGACGAAGGCGAGCTGAAATCCGCCGTCTTTTCACATGTATCCGAAGCGGATGCTAGGAGGATAGCAACGCAGCTCGAGTCGGAAATGGATGACTTTTGCTCACAGCAGAAGGTCAAGTTCGAGGAGGATATGGCGAATCAGGATTATGTTGATGCTTATTTAAGGATAAGTTTCTGTGCACATTATTGGTAAAAGAACGTCTTGAAATCTGTTAGTTCCGACAGTATAATCCCCTACCCGACCAACAATTCCTTCAGCTTCTCCTCCAGCTCTATCACGTTGGATATCCCCTCAGCCCGTTTCTTTATGAGGCCCCTCTGCTCGAAGTCTCCGAGCATCCTGGAGACCTTGACCTTGTTCAGGCCCGTTCCCCTGACTATACCCGACTGGGTCAAAGAGCCCTTGTTTTTCACGAGTTCTTCTATCACAGTCCTTTCTTCATTATCCAAGAACCTCAATAGTGGCGATACGTCCTTTTTGACATCGCCGTTGCTTTTCTGGTAATCGGAAAGGTAGTAATATACGGCTGAGCCGACGAAGAGGCCGGTTGACGCCAGGATCGGTATGAGCATGTAGGAGGGGAGAAAACTACAGCAACCGGTTGATATCTCCTCCCTTGACGCCAATGCGGCTATAGAGACTATCATGACGAAGATCGCCAAGAGCATTATTACCAAAAGCAATGGGTTTTTCATCCTGGTGTTTCAAAAAATGAAACAAAAGTATATCTATTGTTTCCTGCATAACTAAGGTGCAATAAATAAAAACCAATTGCTTAATTCACCATTATCATGAACATAGGAAAATTACTTGTGGTCTTGCTCGTGGCAGTCGTTGTGGTCTTTTCACTAAACATAGCTTTGGACTATATGCTCCATTCCGGCAAGCATGGCATCGCTGACAACGTCCTGCTCGCAGACCAAAACCAGTCTTCGCAAACAGAGAAAAAAGTCGTTTTCATGCTTTTCTATAGTCCTATGTGCCCCCATTGTTCTGCTGAGAAGAGCGAGTTTATCCCATACATAACTGAGAAGTACCCGGGGATAGAGATAAAGACCTACAACGTCTATGACGAGAACGAGAGGCAGGTGCTAATGGAGTTGTCGGAGAAGATAGGCTTCAGCCCCCAGTCCGTACCCATAACCGTCGTTGGCAGCGAGTACGCAAACAATTATGAATATTATGTCGGCTATGCATCCCTCGACACCACCGGCAAGTTCTTGGAAGGTATGGTGGCTAGGGCTTTTGAGTGCCTCGACAACAAGACGAGCGAGGTACCCGTATGCAACGAGACGGAACCCGGATCAGAGAACCTCATCGACCTCCCGTTTTTCGGGAAGGTCGACATGAGCCAGATGATGGGGAGTATGGGGATACCCATGTCGACCATGGTTCTAGGCCTGTTGGATGGATTCAATCCATGCGCCTTCTTTGTCCTTACGATGCTCCTCTCATTCATGGCATATGCGCGCTCGAAGCGCAAGATGCTGATTATAGGACTGACATTCATATTCGTCTCAGGCTTTGTCTATTTCATCTTCATGACAGCCCTTTTCAGCGTCATAGCAGCCATAAACGAAATAAGAGTGGTTGCCATTGCCGGCGGTGGCATAGCCCTGATAATAGGCATCATAAACCTCAAGGACTTTTTCTTCTTCAAGAAGGGCATCTCCCTGACCATCTCAGAGTCCAAGAAGCCGAAGCTTTACAAGAGGATGAGGGACCTGCTGAAGTCGCAGAACACGATTGAGCTTCTCGTGAGCACGATAATACTTGCATTTGTCGCCAACAGCTATGAGCTGCTTTGTACTGCCGGGATACCCATAGTATACGGAAACCTGCTGAATGCCCAGCAGATAGGGTTTTTCGAGAGCGTGATGTACATAGCCCTTTATAACATCTTCTATGTCCTGCCGCTCTTGGTCATAGTCCTAATGTTCGTAAAGAGTCTGGGCGGCAAGAAGCTCACCCAGGAGCAGGGCGAGGTCCTAAAGTCCATATCTGGCATCATGATGCTGGGCTTCGGCATATTCCTGCTGTTCGACCCGACTATACTCTCCAATATAATAGTGACAGGCTCTTTAATAGGCTTTGCCGTTATAATAAGTCTGGTCTTGTCTAAGCTAAAGGGTTATTACAAGAAAACACACGGTCAAAGGGGTGACAATGAAGATGGAACTGCCAAAAAACCTGAGGTATAACGAGTATGTGTGGGTCAAGGTAGAAGGGAAAAAGGCTACGTTGGGGATGACCGACTACGGGCTGCAGCAAATTAAGGAGATAGTGTTCATCGAGCTCCCCAAGGTCGGGCAGAGCGTGAGGAAGGGCGAGGAGTTCACGGTACTGGAGTCGGTTAAGTGGAGCGGCAGGATATCATCCCCGATAAGCGGCAAGGTAATCGAGGTACACGAAGAACTGTTCGACGATCCCTCTACGATAAACAGGGACCCCTACGGAGAGGGTTGGATATGCAGGATAGAGCTATCAGACTCAAATGAGCTCAAAGAGCTCATGGACTATGGCAAGGCCACTAAATGGGTAGAAGAGAACCTATGAAAATCGCGGTAGTGGGTTGTGGGGATGCCGGATTGAGCGCCGCATTTGCAGCCGCTAAACAGGATCCTAATTCCGAGGTTATAATCATCTCCGATGAGACTTCGTATTACCCACGCTGCCCATTGCCATACTTCATAGGTGGCAGTGTAAAGGAGAAGGAGCTAGTCTATGACCTGCGAAGGATGTTCAAGGGCACCAACATAAAAGCAGTAAATGACACTGTACTTCGGGTCACGGATGGTTTTTTGGAATGCAAAGACGGTAAAATAACCTTTGACAAGGCCATAATAGCCACGGGCGGTATCGCGCGCAGGATAGGCGATTCTATAACCCTAAGGACCTTGGAGGATGCCAAGAGGATAAAAAAAGCAGCCGAGGAATCTGATAACATCGTTTTTTTAGGCGGTGGCATGCTTGGCTGCGAGCTGGCAGACGTGCTCGGCGGGACATTGTTAGAGAAACAGAGCCACATACTACCAAATTTTGACAAGAAGTTTGCAGACGCAATAGCAAGCAAACTAAACAAAAAAGGCGTCAGGATAATAACGAACTCTGAAAGGACCCCGAAGGCGGATTTGGTCGTCAGTTGCGTGGGCGTCGACCCCGACTTAGAGCTCGCAGTAAAAAGCGGCATAAAGACCAGCAGGTTCGGCATAAATGTAAACGACAGGCTGGAAACCAGTATTAAAAACGTCTATGCAGCGGGTGACTGCATCGAGGAGAAATGCCTCATAACAGGCGTTCCTATGCATTCCTACCTTGGGCCGCAGGCTGAGAGGGAGGGCGTGATAGCGGGCGTAAATGCGGCCGGCGGGAATATGTATTACAAGGGTTCCTTGGGCGCGGTTGTAGCGAAGATAGATGACATAGAGATAGGCAGGACCGGCCTTTGCGGGGAGGAGGCCGCAGAAAGGGGTGTAAGCATTGTAGAGGGCATGGTCAGGACCAAGACGAAGCCGGCTTATGACACAACTGCGAAGGACTTAATGATAAAGATGGTCTTCATACAGGAGCGGCTGGTAGGGTGCCAGGCTTTAGGCGGGGAGATGATTGATGGGATAATAAACCTTGCATCTTATGCGATCCAGCATAACGCCACAATCGACGATTTGATAAATATGACTTATTGTTTTTCCCCGCCTATATGTTCCGCTCCCAATCCGATCATATTATGTGCTGAAAACGCTAAAAGGAGGTCAAAAAATGGGTGATATGAAAAAGACTTTGGAGGATGCATACGGGCTGGTGAAACAGATAAACAAGCAGTACCCCAATCAGGCGGGCTGCTTTATGGACTTCGTAAAGCAGGTCGAGAAGAAGGGTGCGTTGGATGTAAAGACCAAGGAGTTGATATCGGTAGCCTTGTCCATAGCCGAGCATTGCAAGTGGTGCATAGCGTTCCATGTGAAGAACGCACTTGAGGCCGGTGCCACGAAAGACGAGATAATGGAGGCTGCATTCGTAGCGGTGCTGATGGGCGGCGCCCCGTCTTTGATGTACTGCAAACTGGTGATGGACGCTATCGGGGAATATGAGGAATAGTAAGCCAGATTGGCTTCGAGTAGACCTCCCCACCGGGAAAGACTACCTCAGGTTGAAGAATCTTCTTAGTGCCAATGGATTGCATACTGTCTGCCAGGAAGCTAATTGCCCCAACATAGGAGATTGTTTCTCAAGAGGTACTGCCACATTTATGATGCTGGGGGATACTTGTACACGAAACTGCCGGTATTGCAATGTGGCCCACGGTGAACCGGAGACCCTAGACCTAGATGAGCCCATGCGCGTTGCGCGCGCAGTCAGGGATTTGCATCTGGACTACGTGGTCATAACCTCTGTAACGCGGGACGACCTTCCGGACGGCGGTGCAGGCGTATTTGCGCGCACGATAGAGGAGATAAAGAAGTCGAAGCCAGATTGCAAGATCGAGGTTCTGATACCCGATTTCAAAGGCGATGAAGAAAGTCTAAGGAAGGTCATAGATGCACGCCCGCACATAATAAATCACAATCTCGAAACGGTCAGGAGACTGTACCCGACAATGCGCGCACAGGGCGATTATGAGCGCTCCTTGGGCGTCTTAAGGAATGTTTGTAGCGTAACTGCCAAGTCGGGGTTGATGCTCGGTCTGGGCGAGACGGGAGAAGAAGTCGTGGATTCCTTAAATGATTTGCATGAGGCCGGTGTAAGAATCGTAACCTTAGGGCAGTACCTCCAACCTTCCTTGGACCATGCGTCGGTCAAGAAGTACTACCATCCAAAGGAGTTTGAGAAGTTTAAGGAGATTGCTTACGACATCGGTTTTGACCACGTCGAATCCGGGCCTTTAGTAAGAAGTTCTTACCATGCGCGCGAATATGGACTTTAGACTCCTGTTGGATGGAAATGATTTTGCAGCAAGGAATATGGGCATTGATGAGGCTATTCTGCTCTCCGGTTCGCCGACCTTACGGCTATATGGTTGGGACCCACCAGCAGTTTCTATAGGCTTCTTCCAGGGGATCCGACAAGAGGTGGATATAGAGATATGTAAAGAGTCCGGCGTGGATGTAATAAGGAGGATAACGGGCGGTGGAGCAGTATTTCACGAACACGAGATTACCTACAGCTTCGTTGTAAGCGAATCAGCAGGGCTAGTCTCTAGGAATATCCTGGAGTCGTACGGCCAAATCTGTGGTGCAGTAGTCAGCGGTTTAAGGAGACTGGGGCTGCGCGCAGAGTTCAAACCGATTAACGACATCGTTGTCGGCAACAAAAAAATCTCCGGGAGCGCGCAGACTAGGAAGAACGGCGTGGTGCTACAACATGGTACCCTCCTGTTGGATGTAAATCCCAAAAAGATGTTCTCACTGCTCAAGGTCCCGAACGAGAAGATAAGGGACAAGATGATCCAAGCTGTTGAAGAACGGGTGACTTCCTTAAACAGGGAGCTTGGGAGAATACTAGACTATAATTCCATCCAACGAGCTCTGATATCCGGGTTTAAGGAAAACTTGGATTTGGACTTTGTGGAGGGGAGTCTTACTGACACAGAAAAAAAGGCTGCCGATGACTTGTACAAAAACAAGTACTCGACAAGGGGATGGAACTTCATGAGATAGCCCCTATTAGATGAATATCCTGATGACATTGAACATAATGAAGGCAAAGAGGGCTGCAGCGGGCATAGTCAGGACCCAGGCCCACACTATGCTGCGCGCGACCTTCCACCTTACTGCGCTCAACCGCGAGGTCGCACCCACCCCCATTATAGAACCAGAGATGACATGCGTAGTGCTGACTGGGAGCCCGAACTGGGAAGTGCCACCGAGTATAAGGGCGGCTCCGGTTTCGGCGCAGAAGCCTTGGTATGGTCTTAGGTTGGTCATCCTGAAAGCCATAGTCTTCACTATCCTCCAGCCGCCGAAGAATGTCCCTATGGACATTGCACTATACGATACCAATATCACCCATAGTGGGACTTCGAATGTGGCGATTACCCCATAAGAAAGCAATACTGCAGTCATTATCCCTGCAACCTTTTGTCCGTCGTTTGAGCCGTGCATTATCGAAAGGAAAAATGACGAAACTATCTGCAGGCCTTTGAAGTGTTTATTTATCTTTCTTTGGTTATGTTTCTTAAATGCCCATATAACAAGGCCTGTGATCAGGAAAGCTATCACAATGGCCAGGAGCGGTGAGAAGATCATGGGTATGAGAACCTTGTTGATGATGCCATCATAATTGACAACACTTAGACCGGCGGACGCTATCCCTGCACCTACGAGCCCCCCTATCAGGACATGCGACTCGGAGCATGGAAGGCCGAAGAACCAGGTTATCACATCCCATATCATGCCGCCGGTTATAGCCGCTAGGACCAGCTCCCCACTTATAATATTCGAATCTATTATACCCCTCCCTATTGTCGTCGCCACTGCGATTCCAAAGAGACCCCCTAGCATGTTCCCCAAGGCTGCAAGCGCTACTGCTCTGATTGGGCTCAGGACCCTGGTGCCGATGATAGTCGATATGGCGTTTGCAGCATCAGTGAAGCCGTTCCAGAAAGAGAAGAGTATAAGTACCCCGAGTGTAATCAGTAGAAGGCTCATGTCTCTCAGCCGTATTTAATCAGGATACCATTGATGACGTTCGCCACGTCCTCACACTTGTCTGTCGCCAGCTCCAAGCATTCGTATATCTCCTTAAGTTGTATTATCCTGATAGCGTCCTTTTCCTTAAACAGCTTCGACAGCGCCGTGGTCATTATCTCATCGGCCTGATTCTCGAGGCTGTTTATGTGTATGCAGAACTCCTTCATCTCCTTGGTGTTCTTAAGGCGCCTCATCTCGGACAGCGCGCCGACTATGTGGTCTATGGCCGTGACCAGGCACTGCGACAGCTCCTTCATCTCCCTTGTGGGGGTATCGATGTCATAGAGCTGTATGCGCTTCGATGCCACAAAGGCGCAGTCGATTATGTCGTCGAGCCTCGAGGTCAGGTTTGATATGTCCTCTCTGTCTATCGGGGTTATGAAAGTCTTGTTCAGCTCGTGGAAGATGTCGTGGACTATCATGTCGGCCTCGTGCTCGACCTCTCGCAGTCGTGCGCATTTCTCGTCTATGCCGTCAGAGTCGTGGAGCATCTCATGGAGGATCAGTACGCCCTCCCTGACCTTCTCGGACTGCCGGTCGGCCATGTCGAAGAACCTCTTATCCCGTGGAATAATCCATTCTCTTATCGCCATTCAACACCCCACAACTAAAGATTTATTGTTTCATACATAAATATTCGATAGTCAATATGCCATTCAGAGAATTGGACTACAAGGTCCCCCAGGGGAAACTCATAAGACTGCGCGCGCAGATGGAGGGCAATAGAATCAAGGAGATCGAGATAACAGGTGACTTCTTCCTGCACCCCGAGGAAAGAATCTTCGAGCTTGAGAAAGCCCTGGTCGGCTTAGAGCTGGACGAGCGCGCTCTCAGGCCAGCCGTCGCGAAGGCTTTAGCTGATACAAAGATGGTCGGTGTCTCGGTTGACGATATTGTTGTTTCACTGCTGAAGTTGCGGTGTTAGAAGCTACATCTCCCTGAGGGCCCTACTAAGGACCTTTTGCAGGTTTTTCGAGTTACGCCTGACCTCAGCCAACTCTTTTTGTTTTGCTTTTTTCAACTCATGATCTGTTCCAGCTGCTTTGATCCGCCGTTGTAATGTATGCTTTCTTCTTTGCGTCCAATAATACCTCCAGTAAGTATTTTCAAAATGCTTTCTGAACTCTTTTGTATGGATCCACTCCCCCTCGTCGTTCTTCAGCCTCCGGTCATGGAACATGATGTGGTGTTTGCCGTCGTGAGTGGTGTAGTCGATACCGTGGGGTTTCGCCCCCCTCAAGGCTTCATAATCATGTTTGGCCACCCTCACAACAGGGATTTTCACCGGCAGCTCGTTATGGCTGGCCGGCTGGACGGTCTGTATACCTATTTCACCGATCTGTTTTTCCCTTCTTCGTGAGCCTTTCCTCATCCTGACCCTTTCGAGCGCCGTGTTCCAGACGAAGCTGTGGGGAGAGCCATGTCTTAGGGCCGTCATGAACAGCCTTGGCCAGAATTCGCCGACCGGCGCCTTCAGGACTCTCCGCCGCTCCTCCTACGGGACCTGCTTAACCGCGGCATGCTTTGCGCTCTCCAGCATCCTCGCGACAGTCCATTCCCCCCTTGTCAGATTTTTTACGTGATGGTTTATAGTCCTGCTCGTGATCCCAGATCTTACATAATCATGCAATTCGTCATATGTCAGTTCCCCCTTGTCTATCAGGCTCACCAGTCTGTGGGCATTGGCACTGGTCAGACCTCCGGGCCTTATTTTGTTCTTGAGATAGGGCGGTATCCTGGCAGGCATCATGCACCTCTGTTTAAAGGTAAATTCGGTTGATGATATATTATACAAAGAGTAAAAACCCAATAATCTCTTCCAACGGATTCTATTTCATTGATTAGCTAAACTATGCATGATAATCCTCATCTCAGTCCAAGCGTCAGAGATCCGGGAAGCGAGGAGCGCAGAATTGTAGGTGCTCTTGTTTTGGAGGAGAAGAAGTGTTATTTCCTCTTTCTCAAAATTAAAAAGAGGATTGATAGAGCAATAATAATCGCAACCCCGCTTATCCAATAAATCAAATTAGATTCTCCTCCTTGTGTGGTTTCCCCCCCATTAGATTCCCCTCCTTCGATTTCGCCCCCATCAGCTTCCAATCCCCCCTCTAATGCGATTTCTCCCCCACCGATCTCCGAAACGGGCTTGGTAAAACCGTTAAGTTCAGCTGACTTAACAATTAATTCGCTTTCAAAAGTTTCAATCCACCTTTGTTCTTCACCTTCGGGGACTTTCACAACTCCCCACCTCATAGTTACTTTAGAAGGAGATTCAGAGACCATCATCTCTTTAATTTCTAATCCTTCAAAATTACCTATAAGCTCTCTTGCCTTTTGTTCCGTAGCCCTATCATTAAACCCGATAACCATTAAAGCCTTACCATATTTTTCTAGATACACCAGAGAGATTGGATATGCTCCGGCCAATATATAATCTCCGCCATGTGTTTCTCCATCCTTTGTAATGATCTCATCTGAAATCTCATCTATCAGAGAAAGATTTTTTATCGTATCTCCGGGAAGTTCAACATAAGCTTTAAAATTACTAGTCTCTCCAAAATGAGGGTATCCCTCCTTCCAATTCAGGTTATAAGATTCTACCAAGTTCGTAATTTCATCCTCACCTGCGTTATCCTGAAAGACAACAATGATCTCACCAGGGGCATATCCTTTAGCGCTAACCATTATAAACCCTGCCAGCAAAATCCCCAAAATCATAAACAAAATAAATACCCCGTTTTTCATATTCTGATATTCTACCCCTTTTTGAACTATTCTTAAGTTTCAAACGGAATTGAAGTCATATACTCTATTAAACCATATTATTTAACTAAAACTTCTTTAAAAATCTTTAATTCTTTGGAAAAACCTTTCTTCACAATGCCTCTAAACTAAACATGAGTGTACTCTCCTCAGTCCAAGCATCAGAGATACTGCGCGCGGCTATGGGCAGGTTGGATGGAATTGAGGTTTCCCTAGACCTGGGCAGGAGTAAGAGTCTTGTTTCCTTAAATGAAACAAAAGTCAAATTCCCAGACGGTCAGGAGCTCTCTTTAGCCCTGATAAAAAAAATAATCGGGGACACGGATACGTGCTTCCTTGTCGAGGACAACGAGCTCAAGAAAATATTCTTCTTCTCGAAAGACACGAACAAGACTTATAAGCTGCGCGCGACCGGCTCATGGCCGGCACTCGAGATATCTGGAATCCTCATGCATCGGATAAAGAACACTAACCCGGAGGAGGATGCGCGCGCCAAGATAGAGGCCGTCGGCCCCCTGAAAGGCATCGTTCTTGATACTTGCATGGGCCTCGGCTACTCGGCGATAACAGCCTCAAAGACCGCGGAGAGAGTAATAACCTTCGAAAAAGACTCCAACGTAGTCGAGCTTGCACGCTACAATCCTTACTCGCAAGATCTATTTTCAAACAAAAGAATCGAGATCATAGAGGGGGATGTCTTCGAACAAATAAAAAATTTCGATGGCCGTTATTTTGATTTTATCATCCACGACCCGCCCAGGTTCAGTTTGGCCGGCGAGCTCTACTCCGGGGATTTCTACTCAGAACTCTATCGAGTCCTTAAAAAAGGCGGCAGAGTCTTCCACTACGTCGGCGACCCGGGAGGGAAATACAGGAAAAAGGACTTTGCCACTGGTGTGGCCAAGAGGCTCATGGAGGCAGGTTTTGGTGGGCTTAGGAAGGATTATAGGACAGAAGGGCTTGTAGCTATTCGAGAGAGTTAAACGCAAAATAGTTTTTAACTGTTGGGCTGGAAAATATCAACTCCCAACAAGCTAAAATGCCACGCGAACTGAAGAGGGTAGTATACCGAGATTGCAGGAGTGGCGGCCCTGGTAAAGAGACTCATCCTTCACATATCAGGCAGTCACCAGAAGACGAGTATTGAACTGCTTGGTTAGTACCCACGACAGATGTGGCTGCCAAGGGTGCATAAAAATCAAGGAAACGACTGTCAAATCCGGTTTGAATTTTTATACCCCCTTATTCTAAATCTACGCACTTTTTCTACCAGCGTTGAATCGAAGTTCACTTCATTCACAGCGTAGGATTATTTTCTCCTATGCATTTTCAGGGTTATGCGGTTCTATGGAACCGTTTGTACAATGTCGAAGATAAACAAGCCGAGGGCCGGGTCAAAGGCTTTCAGTCCGAGGAAGAGGTCGAAGAGGCAGACGCCAAGCATCGAGCTATTCTTGTCTAGCGACGACACCAAGGTATTGGGCTTCGCCTGCTATAAAGCGGGGATGTCACATGCCCTGATCAAAGACCTGAGAAAGAAAGCCCCGACCTCTAATCTGGATGTCTCGACCCCCATAACAATCCTTGACGCCCCCCCCATGACTGTTTTCGCTATACGCGCTTATATAAAGAGTTATTCCGGCCTGGAGGTCCTCACCGATGTGATGGCTGAAAAGCTGGACAAGGACCTATCAAGGAGCATGAGCGTCCCAAAGCAGGCCAAGACTTCTGAACAGATAAAGTTCATCGAGAAGAACCTAGATGAAATCGTCAAGTTCACGGTTTTAGTCCATACGCAGCCCAGGAAGAGCGGGCTGAAGAAGAAGACCCCCGAGATCCTGGAGTTTGCAGTGGGCGGCAAGGATGTTAAGGCCCAATGGGAATACTGTAAGAGCATATTGGGCAAGGACATAACTATCAGGGATGTCTTCAGCGAGAGCGAATTTGTGGATATCATAGCTGTTACAAAAGGCAAGGGGATGCAGGGCCCGGTCAAGAGATGGGGAATAAAGATCCAGAAGAGGAAGCACAAGAGGGGCGGCCATATGAGGCATGTAGGCTCCATAGGACCGTGGACCCCTTCAGCCGTCAGGTGGTTCGTCCCGATGAGGGGGCAGATGGGTTACCACCAGCGGACCGAGTTCAACAAGCTCATAGTTAAGATAGGCGAGAAGGGCGAGGAGATAAACCCGGACGGAGGGTTCGTCCGGTATGGCCTGATATCCGGCGCGTACCTGGTAGTCAAGGGTTCTATACCCGGCCCGGTCAAGAGGCTCGTGGGGGTAAGATCCGCAGCAAGGGGCCATTCAAAGAAACCTGCTTATTCATTGGAATTCATATCCACAGCTTCTAAACTAGGCGTCTGAGATGGCTCAGAAAACCAAATCTATCGGGAAAGGGAAGAAAGAGAAGCCGAGGGTAGCCAAGGAGTCAAAAAAGACGGCCAAGGTACTCTCCCTGAAGGGCCAGCCAAAAGCAGATATGGAGCTTCCCTCGGTTTTTGCCACAGACTACAGGATAGACATCATCCAGAGGGCCGTCGTGGCCGAACAGTCGCAGAAAAGGCAAAGCTATGCCACTGCAGAGGGGGCCGGTATGAACAGCACCGCCCAATATTACGGCAGGAGAAGGGATTATTATAGGATGACCATCAACAGGGGCATGTCCAGACTTCCAAGGATCAAGAGACCGAAGGGAGGCCTCGGGGAAGTAAGGCTGGTGCCCCATTCAAAGGGCGGCAGGAGGGCACATCCGCCCAAGACAGAGAAGATACTGGCAAAAAAGATCAACAAGAAGGAGTGGAACTATGCCTTGAGGTCTGCGATTGCCGCGACAGTGGACGAGGAGCTCGTCACCGGCACGGGCAGGAACCACATATACGACGGCATCTCATTGCCCCTGGTCATAGAGAGCGGTTTCGAGAAGCTGGCCAAAACCAAAGAGATTCGAGATGTTTTTTCAGATTTAAAACTGACAGACGACCAGGAGAGGGCATCCAGCAAGAAGACCCGTGCCGGCAGGGGCAAGGCCAGGGGAAGGCGGACCAAGACCGGCAAGAGCGTCCTTGTAGTCCTGTCAAGGGATTGCAGCGCGAAAAAGGCGGCCGAGAACCTAGCCGGAGTAGACGTTGTAGAGGTGAAAGACCTATCAGTCGATCTTTTGGCCCCCGGGGGCTATCCGGGGAGGCTTACCCTCTGGACCGAGGATTCGCTAAAAAAACTGGATGAACTTTATGCACAAAAATGAAGCAAGAAAAGGTTTTGTTGTATCCGATACTGACCGAAAAGTCGTTCGGACTCATGGAGAAGGAGAACAAGCTGGTCTTCGCCGTAGGCAGGAAAGCGACGAAGATCGACGTCAAAAAAGAGTTTGAGAGCTCATTCAATGTCAAGGTGGATGACGTCAACGTGGTAAACGCCTTCTCCAGGGAGAAGAAGGCCATAATAAAACTAACTCCCGACTATAACGCAGGCAAGATAATATCTGACATGGGGCTTATGTAAAATGGCACAAAAAGGCATTATGGAAATAGGAGGGCTGGGAATGTCCTTATTCGGCGCTTTTTTTGCTTTAGTCGGGTTTATGAGGACGATATCGTCCGGCAATGTCATGTACTATACCCATTTCTCCTGGGCTATGGTAGGTGTCATAATCATGCTATTGGGCATTTCATTCATGATATTCGGGAAGAGATAAGATGGGAAAGAGGATAATCCAGCGTAGGAGGGGCCGCGGAGGGCCGGCATACAAGTCCCCTGGCCATAGGTTCACCGATGACGCTAGGTATGCCCCACTAGACGAATTCAAGAAGGGGGGCATAATGCAGGTCTTGGACTTCATCCATGACCGCGCGCATAGCGCCCCATTCGCGCTCATGATAACAGAGACATTCGAGAACCGCTACCATCTCGCTCCGCAGGGGTTGAAGGTGGGCGACATAATAGAATTCGGGGAGGAGGCCAAGGTGGCGGTCGGTAACATGCTTCCGCTCGGGAAGATCCCCGAGGGTACAGCCATCCATAACATAGAGACGGTCCCGGGCGATGGCGGCAAACTCGTAAGGACGAGCGGCGGCTCGGGCTTTGTAGTGACTCACGATCAAAACAAGAAGCGAACAGTGGTGAGACTCCCCTCTAGGGGCAGGATCGAGCTGGACTTCGAGTGCAGGGCAACCATAGGCGTCTTGGCTGGAGGGGGCAGGAAGGAAAAGCCCTTTGTGAAGGCGGGTTCAAAATCCAAGGCCATGGAAGCCAGGAACAAGCTGTACCCGAAGACAAGCGCAGTCGCTATGAATGCTGTGGACCACCCGTTCGGCGGTCGTACGAAGCCTGGAAGAACAACCTCAGCCGGAAGGCATGCGCCTCCTGGTGCGAAGGTCGGGAACCTATGGCCCAGAAGAACGGGTGTAAGAAGGACTAAACAATTAACAGAGGAGAAAACTAGCTAATGGCCAAAAAAGAATTTGCATATCGGGGTAAGAAGCTAGAAGAGCTTTTGTCCATGAGCCTCTCGGATTTTATCAAGATGCTGCCATCTAGGCAGAGGAGGAGTATGGAGAGGCTGATAAACGCAAAAGAGGGCGAGAAAAGGCTTAAATTCTACAAATCCATAAAAAAGGCCATCGCCTCCAAGAGCAAAAAGCCTCTTAAGACGCACTGCAGGGAGTTTGTCATACTGCCGGAGATGGTCGGTCTGTTGATAATGGTTTACAATGGCAAGGAGTTTGTCCCAGTGGAAATAAAGGACAGGATGATAGGCCATATACTTGGCGAATTCGCGCTAACCAGGGGGCAGGTCAATCATTCTGCACCGGGTATAGGCGCTACAAGATCTACCAAGTTCGTATCGGTGAGAGCATGAAGACTGGTTACGCATTTAGGCCGGAAAACGAAAGCTTTGTCGCGAAGGCTCAGGGAGTTGAGCTTAGGATTAAGTTCAAGCATGCAGTCGAGATATGCAACGCGATGAAGGGCATGAAGATAGATGATGCCATATCCTTCCTGGAGAAGGTCATCGATCGCAAGGCTCTTGTCCCGTTCAAAAGGACAAAGACCCAGTCGGGCCACAAGAAGGGCTTGGACAAGTGGCCATACGGCAAACAGCCTGTGAAGGCGACTAGAGCTGTTCTGGAGGTTTTGAAGAGCGCGCGTTCCAATGCGGAATTTAGGGGCCTGAACCTGGAGAACTGCATAATCATCTCCGCGATCGCCCTCAGGTCCAGGAAGATGATGAGGGCAAAGCCGAAGGGCAGGCATGCGTTATACAGAGTGCATTTAACCACAGTGCAGATAACTATCGAGGAGGTTTCCGAGTAACCAAATGGCCATAGAGAGACTTTTCATAAACGACGGGATCAAGGAGGCTGAAGTCAAGAAGTTCCTGAACAAGGAGCTTAAGAGGGCCGGTTTGGCAGGCATAGTCATACAGAGGACCCCACTGGTCACCCGTATCGTGATCAACTGCGACCGACCTGCCCTGGTCATCGGCAGGAAAGGGAAGAACGTAAAGGAGATCACCAGGACCATCGAGGAGAACTACAAGATTGAGAGGCCTGAGCTGGAGATAAAGAAGGTCGACAATCCTAATCTTGAGCCCTCGATAGTGGCATACAGGATATCCTCCTCTCTGGAGAGGGGCACGAACCCAAGAAAGATAGGCTACAAGGCATTGCAGGCCATAATAGATTCTGGCGCAAAGGGCGCCGAGATCATCATGTCCGGGAAACTGGTCGGCAAGGGCGGCCGTGCAAGAACCCTTAAGATGAGGGCAGGTTATATGAAGAAATGCGGGGAGCCCTCGTTTACCCAGGTCCTCAAGGGATATACCGTGGCGCAGTGCAAGCCGGGCATCATCGGTGTCAATGTCAGGATAGTCCCGCAGAACGTCCACTTCCCCGATGAGATAGAGATAATAAAACCCGAGGAATTCGAGATCGAGGAAACAGTGGGCGAGCTCACTGCTGCGGAGGCACAAAAGCTTGCCGTAGAGGCGGAGAAAGTCAAGGAAGCCAAGGTCGAAGTGGTTGTAGAGGCTATGGAAAAGCCTAAGCCCACGAAAAAAGAGAAGCCCGAGAAGAAAGCGGCTAAAGAGCCAGCGGAGAAAAAAACAAAGAAAAAAGAGACCAAGAAAGAGGAAAAGCCGGAAACAGGCAAAGAGACGAAGGCTGGCAAAGAGGGTGTAAAAAAGGCCAAGAAAAAGGAAACCGGCGAGAAGAAACCAAAGAAAGCTGGCAAGGATAAAGCCGAGCCAAAGGAGACCTGATCATGGTGATATTAAGGGCAAAGGAAATACGGGAGATGGGGCCTGAGCAGATAGAGGCCAGGGTGAAGGAGCTTTACTCGGAGTACAGCAAAATGAAGAGCCAGATAAGGAGCGGCGGTGCTCCGGAGAACTCAGGCAAGATGAGGGAGATAAGAAAAACAATCGCTAGGCTTAAAACTATTTATAAGGAGAAAAGTTCAAACTAACATACAAAAAATCTGAATAATGCCAGAAATTTGCAACAAGTGTGGATTGCCAAAGGAACTCTGCGTCTGCGGAGAGATATCCAAGGAGCAGGCCAGGGTCGTCATTAGGGTCGAGAAAAGGCGATACGGTAAGAACGTTACCGTTGTGGAGGGTTTGGAAGGCAACGACACAAAAGATATGGCAAAGACCTTGAAAAGCAAGCTCGCTTGCGGCGGGACCTCAAAGAAAGGTCTCGTAGAGCTTCAAGGCGATCATAAGAACAAGGTCCGGGAAATCCTTATCGGGTCCGGGTTTCCAGAGGCGACCATAGACGTCAAATAGAGATGTCAGCTAAGATAACGCCTTATAACATACTGAGGCATGAGTTGATTGGCCTCGGGGCAGAGGTCGTCGAGTCGAGCGACTCCGCCCAGGTGGGGATCAAAGGGGTCATCGTCGATGAGACCCAAAAGACCATCACGCTAAAAATCAAGGAACGAAAGAGAAAGGTTGTCAAAGAGAATGTGACTCTTTCGATCCACACTGAGAGTGGCCTTCGGGCCCTCATCAATGGGTCGCTTCTTCTAGGTAGACCCGAGGAACGCATAAAAAAGAAGACAAGGATAAGCTTTTAATGCGCTTCGCCTATTCGGGGAGTCGGCGGCCGAATATGCAGAAGATTTGCTGTTTGCAATTCATCTGGAAAATGGAATGTAACGACAAGAACTGTCCGGAGCATGGAGAGCTCGCAACGCGGGGCATCACGCTAGAGGGTGCTGTGGTGAGTGACAAGATGCAGGGAACCGTCACCGTTTTCAGCCAGTACACCGTCAAGGTGGCCAAGTTCGAGAGATTCAAGAGAAAGCACTCGAAGATCAAGGCCCACAATCCCCCGTGCATAGCTGCGAAGTCCGGCGACAGAGTGAGAATCGCCGAATGCCGCCCGCTGAGCAAAGACGTTCATTTCGTCGTCATATCCAAGGAGACTCCTTCTGAGACCAAGAAAGAAAAGCAGCAGCCAAAGGAAGTCAAGAAGGCTGCTGATACAAAGGCGACAAAACCCAAAAAGACTAAAAAGACTAGTAAACAACCATGATCGGGATTTCCTCAAAAGTAACAAAGACATTGCCTGTAGGGGCTCAACTGGTCTGTGCCGATAATACGGGGGCGAGGATATTCGAGATCATAACTGTGGCGGGTTTCAAGGGCAGGCGAAGAACGGTCCCTGTGGCGGGTATCGGTGACCTAATAATCGGTTCGGCCAAGAAGGGTGTCCCCGAGATACAGCATCAGGTCCTTAAGGCAGTGATAATACGGCAGAGGAAAGAGTTCCGCAGGGCCGACGGTACGAGAGTCAAGTTCAGTGACAATGCATGCATCCTTGTCGATGAGGAAGGGAAGCCTAAGGGGACCGAGATAAAAGGCCCTGTTGCCAAAGAGGTTCTTGAAAGGTGGAACAAGATAGGCAGCAATGCGAAGATAGTGGTGTAAGATGAAGACAAAGACCAGCAATCCTGGGAAACAGAGAAGAAGGGTCCATAACCTCTCCATGCACCAAAAGCGCAAGCTGTTGTCTGCGTCATTGTCCAAAGAGCTAAAAAAGAGATTCCAAAGAGGGACCCTCTCATTGAGACGGGGGGACAAGGTCAAGGTCACGACAGGAGCCTTCAAGGGAATCGCCGGCTCGGTAGTCAAGATAGATCTGAAGAAACTAAAGGTATACGTGGATAAGGTAGTCTCAAAGAAGAGGGACGGTACAGAGGTCCTTAAGCCTGTCCACCCCTCCAACCTCACAATAACCGATATCGATCTCCAGGACAAGAGGAGACAGGAAGTGCTCGGCAGAAAGGTCAGCGAGAAAGTGATAGAGGAGGAACTCAAGAGGGAAGAGGAGGAGAGGAGGAGGGAAGAGGAAAAGAAGCGCCTCGAGGAAGAGAAGAGAAAGGCCGAGGAAGAGGCGAAGAAAAAGGAGGAGGCAAGGAAGGCAGAGGAAGAAAAGGCCAAAAAAGCCTCAGAGGAGGAAGAAAAGCCTAAGAAAGCCAGAAAAACGGCGGCAGAGGAGGAAAAAGTCTCTGAGAAGGGCATCGATAAAAAAATCAAGAAGGAGTGGATTAAAGAAAAATGACACATCAAAAAAGATTAGCTGCTCCAGGGTCCTTGAAGATCCATAGAAAGGAAGCTAAATGGATGCCTAGCTCTCGCCCGGGTCCGCATCCCAAGGAGGGCTCGATACCTCTTCTAGTCTTGATGAGGGACCATCTTAAACTTGCTGACAACAGGAAGGAGGCCAGGTATGTCATACAGAATAAGGGCGTTCTGGTAGACGGGAGAAGGGTCAAGGACGACAAATACCCCGTGGGCCTTTTTGACACGGTGTCCATCCCTGATGCAAAGCTCAATTTCGTGATTTTGATTGACTCAAGGGGCCGGTTCTATCCCGAGGGCATAGATGCCAAGGAAGCTGGCAAGAAGCTATGCAAGATCATCGGGAAGACTGTTCTCAAGGGCGGTAGTGTCCAGTTGAACCTTTATGACGGGAAGAATATCCTCGTCGAAGCCAAAGACTCAAAGAAATACAGGGTAAAGGATACATTGGTCCTGAAGCTTCCCGACTTATCAATCGATGGGCACATCCCATTCGGGAAAGACAAGATCTGCATTATAACCAAGGGGTTGCACGTCAGTAAGATGGGCAAGCTATTAGAGGTCACGCAGTCCTCTCTGAACATCGATAGTCTCTCAACAGTAGAAGCCAAGGGGGGCAAGATAACCACGCTTACGGATTATACCTTTGTGGTAGGGGAGAAAGAGCCTATTTTGAGCGTTTTGTCTAAATGAGATGGAAAGCAAAGACTTTATAAAGGACTGGGCAGAGCATCCGATGAGGAAGCCCCGCGTGGATAAGGTATCTGTCGACATAGGTGTTGGCAGCGCCGGAGATAAGATGGACTCTGCGCTTGCATTGCTGGAGAGGCTCACTGGCAAGAAGCCCGTCCAGACGTACTCCAAGCATAGGATCCCCGGCTGGGGCCTGAGGAAAGGCCTTCCCATAGGGGCCAAGGTCACACTACGGAAAAACGGGTCTACAGAATTCCTCAAGAGGGCTCTTAAGGCAATAGACAACAGTCTCATGGACAGGAACTTTGATGACTTGGGCAATCTGTCCTTTGGGGTCGAACAATACATATTCTTCGACAACATCAGGTATGACCCCAAGATAGGTACGATGGGTCTTCAGGTTTCTGCCACTATAGAAAGGCCGGGTTTTAGAACAAAAAGGAGGAAAATCCAGCGGAAGAAGGTCGGGATCCACCACAGGGTCTTGAAGGATGAGGCCATGGCGTTTATAGAGAAGGAATTCGGGGTAACTATAGAAAATGGTTAAGGTTGATGCATGCAGGATATGCAACAGAAGGCAGGCGATAATAAAGAAGTACGGGGTAAACGTCTGCAGGCAGTGCTTCAGGGAGGTAGCGAGAGACCTGGGTTTTGAAAAATACCGTTAAAATGCAAGGCGATATAATCAATGATGCGCTGGTTGCCATAAAGAACGCGGAGTCGGTGGGCAAGTCTGATGTAACCATAATGCCGACCTCCAAATTGCTGAAGCAAATTCTACTTATCATGCAGAAAACTGGTTATATAGGCGAGTTTGAATATATTGACGACAAAAGAGGCGGGAAATTCAGGGTATCACTAATCCACAGAATTAACAAATGCGGGGTCATAAAACCAAGATTCCCGGTCAAGAAGAACGATTACGAGAAGTGGGAACAGAGGTATCTGCCCGCCAGGGACTTCGGGATACTTATGGTTTCTACCCCGCTAGGTTTGATGACTCACAAAGAGTCTAAGGACAAGGGACTTGGAGGCAGGCTGATTGCTTACGCATACTAAATGAGAACAGAAAAAATCGCTATACCGGATGGTGTGCAGGCGCGCATGGAAGGCAAGACAATCTTTCTGAGTAGCGGTGGTAAGGAAACATCAAGACCCATCAAAGCCAAGCATATAAACATTTCTGTAGAGGACGGGAGTGTGGTGATATCCACCGCATCGGTTAAAAAGGCGGATGCGGCCATACTACTAACCATTAAAAGCCATATATCCAACCTCATAAAAGGCCTCACTCAGGGCATAACTTATAAGATGAAAGTGGTTTACTCCCATTTCCCGGTCACTGTCAAGACCCAGAACAATATTCTACACGTTGAAAACTTTTTGGGTGAAAAGAACCCAAGGTCCATGAATTTTCCGCAGGAGGTCCAGATAGAAGTCAAGGGGCCTGAGGTAGTTCTAAGGGGCGTAAACAAGGAGGTCGTCAGTCAGACTGCTGCCCAGATAGAGCAGTTGTGCGGTGTGAGGAAGAGGGACAGAAGGGTCTTTCAAGACGGCATCTACATCGTTGAAAAAGACGGCAAGCATTTGGTGAGATGATGGTTGAGAAGAAGGCTACAGGAAAAGTGAAGAAGGCTCATGGCGATGCTAAGCCAAAGAAGGAGAAGCCGGAGAAGAAAACAGTGGAGCCTAGGACCATCAAAAAAGAGGTTTCAGAAGAAAAGAGGCCAGAGAAAGAAGTAATGCAAGCCAGGCCGGCCAAGGAAAAGACCGCTCTCGCGAAGAAAGAAGAAAAGAAGAAGGAGAAACCGCCATATACGCTTGATAGGTCTGTTGAGGCGAAGAAGCTTGCCAAGGCTAGGTCAAGGTTGAAAAAGAAGAAGGGGAATTTCAAGAGGCAGAACTTGGGCAAGAAGAAGAAGGTCCCGGACAGATGGCGAAGGCCGAAAGGCATCGACTCGCGCCATCAGGATGCTGAGAAGTGCAAGCCTCCGCTACCGAGGGCAGGTTACAAAACACCATACGAGGTAAGGGGTCTTCACCCCTCAGGATACCTGCCGGTAAGGGTCTGGAATACGTCGGATCTATCATCCCTGGACCCGAAGTCCCAGGCTATCATAATCGCGAGTTCGGTGGGCAGGAAAAAGAGGGATGAGATACAGAATCTTGCGAAGGGGAAATCAATACAGGTATTAAACTTCAAGTAATATGACTTCATTGAAAACACAAAAGAGGATTGCGGCAGAGGTCTTGGGCGTCGGCGAGACTAGGATTTGGATAAATCCCGAGTCAGCCCAGGAGGTTATCCAGGCCATGACAAGGGACGACGTGAGGGAGCTGATAAAACAGGGGCTGATACAGGAGAAGCCCAAGAAGAAACCCACACGCAAGATCGCCAAGGAACGGAAAAGGAGGAGGGGCAAGAGGAAGGGCATCGGCCACGGCAAGAGGAAGGGCACCGCGAGCTCCAGAAAGTCCACTAAGACGAAATGGATGCAAAGAGTAAGGTCGCAGAGAAGGTTTTTAAGGAACCTAAGGGAGAAGAAAGCCATAGAAGAATCCGTATATCGTGCTTATTACCTTAAGGTCAAAGGGGGCAGGTTCGAGTCAATAAAACAACTGAAGGAGTCGATGAAAACCGATAAGGTTTTAAAATAGATAGAAATGGCAAAAGGTCCTAGATACAAGATCGGATTCAGAAGGAGGGAAGAGCAAAAAACCGACTATAAGACCAGGTTAGCCCTTGTAAAGTCGGGGAAGCCTAGACTAGTCGTCAGGTCATCAAACAAGCACATAACCTGCCAGATTGTGGAGTTTGTCCCGCCAGGGGACAAAACACTCGCTTCTGCTTCCTCGATGGAGCTCATGAAAGAATACAAGTGGAATGCTAATCCTGGCAACATACCGTCCGCTTATCTTGTCGGGTTCCTCTGCGGTCTAAAAACAAAGAAGGCCAAGATAACCGAGGTTATAACTGATTTCGGCTTCAGGACCCCCTCAAAAGGCGCCAAGATATTCGCCTCACTCAAGGGCGCCTTGGATGCAGGTTTAGCCATACCCCACGGCGAGGGGATGTTCCCGTCTGACGACAGGATCCGCGGAGCAGACATAGCCGAGTATGCGAAGGGCCTCAAGTCGAGCGACAAGGCGAAATACGAGGCTGTTTTCTCAAAATACATAAAAAATAAACTTTCACCTGAAGACTTGCCTAAGTATTTTGACGATACTAAATCCAAGATTCAGGCTAAATTCAAGACCTAAAAATGGAAGAGGAAGAGCGGAAGGAAAAGGAACTTTGGACGCCAAAGACCGAGATAGGGAGGAAGGTTCAAAGCGGGGAGATCACAGACATAGGACAGCTACTAAAGGCTAAGATGCCCATAATGGAGGTCGAGATTGTGGATAAGCTCCTTCCTGAGCTGGAGGAGGAGGTGGTCAATGTGAGGAGAGTCCAAAGGACCTTGGACAGTGGTAGGAGGATGAGGTTCAGTATCCTTGCCGTCGTAGGCGACAGGAATGGCCATGTAGGCGTCGGGCTCGCCAAGGGCGTCGAAGCCGGGCCGACCATAAGGAAGGCCATCGCAAGGGCAAAACTAAAGATAATCGAAATCAAAAGGACATGTTCCTCTTGGGAATGCGGTTGTGGGGAACCACATACGGTACCCTTTAAGGTAACGGGCAAAAACGGCTCTGTTGCCGTAACTTTGAAACCTGCACCAAGAGGTCTTGGTCTGGTTTGTGGCGGCAATTCCAAGACTATTCTGGAGCTAGCGGGCGTGAAGGACGTTTGGGTCTCGTCTTCCTTGGGGCATGCCAGGACAGTCCTTAACCAGGTTCGTGCCGTGTTCGATGCCCTGGACCAGATCAACAAATTCAAGGTTGATACGAAGACTGGGAAAGAGTTGGAGATTAAAGCAGAAACTGCGTGATGGACAAGAAGAAGGACGAGGGGGGATCGAAGATCGCTGTGGTCAGGATCAGGGGCCCGGTTGATGTAACCAGAACCATAGCAGATACTCTTTCGATGCTAAACTTAAAGAAGGTCAATCACTGCGTCTTGATAGACAACCGCCCCACTTATACCGGTATGCTAAAGAAGGTAAAGGATTTTGTAACTTGGGGGGAGATCAATGAAAAGACATTCACTGTCTTGCTGGAGAAGTGGGGCCGGACAGAGGGCTACAAGAAGATCTCCAAGGAGTTGCTCAAAGAGAAAGGATTTTTATCATTCGAGGACTTTACAAAGAAGTTCTTTGCCGGCAAGGCCGTTTTTTCGGATATCGGTCTAAAGCCTGTTTTTAAGCTTCATCCGCCATCCGGGGGTTATGAGCGGGCTGGAATAAAGAGGCACGTCAATATAGGGGGCGCTCTTGGATACAGGGGGGATAGAATAAACGAGCTCATGGCTAACATGGGGGGTTTTGGCAAGAAGAATGGCTCAAAAGGATAGAAAGATAGGCAAGAAAAGAGGAAGCAGAACCTGCGGCTATGGCAATGCTAAAAAGCACAGGGGTTCCGGCTCTAGGGGCGGCAGGGGAATGGCGGGCAGCGGTGGCCACAAGAAGATAAAGATGAACATAGAGCATCCAAATTACTTCGGTAAGCGAGGGTTCAAGAGGAACCCGAGGATAATCGTGCGCAAGAGCATAATCAATCTCTCCGACATAGAGAAAAAGTTCGACGGGCTGGTCAAAGACGGCGTAATAAAAAAAGAGAAGGACGGCTATGCTCTAGACGCTTCCTTGCTAGGTGTTCAGAAGGTCCTCGGTTCTGGATCGTTATCTCATGCTATCCAAATCACCGCTGAATCGTTCTCAGCCTCTGCAAAAGAGGAGATAGAGAAGGCTGGCGGTAAGGCATTGGTTAAGGATTAGGACAATATGGCTTCCGTACTGTACAAATTGGAGCCTCTGTATAGGCACTTCCCTGAGATAAAGGGACCTTCAAGGCACGTTAGCTTTAAGGAAAAACTTTTTTGGACAGGCCTGGTCTTAATCCTATTCTTCATAATGGGCTTAATCCCGCCCCTAGGTGCATCCACCGAGCAGGCCTCCCAGATGCAGCTCATACAGATAATCTTTGCCTCGCAGATGGGGACCTTGATGTCCATAGGTATCGGCCCCATAGTTACTGCATCTATTATCCTCCAATTGTTGGTCGGTTCCAAGATGATAAATCTGGACCTGTCAAAGACAGAGGATAGGGCAGTCTTCCAGGGGACTCAAAAACTACTCGTCATTGCAGTAGCATTGTTTGAAGCCTTCGCGTTTGTCAAAGTGGGCGCCATACCCCTTGTGGGCCCAGGCTTTGATATAGTATTGTTTGTTACACTACAGATAGCCTTTGCCTCAGTAGTCCTCATGTTCCTGGACGAAATCGTTTCAAAGTGGGGCATAGGCAGCGGCATAGGCATTTTCATAGCTGGGGGTGTTGCCCAGACCATAGTGACACAAGCCTTCAACATCAACTATCTTTTAGGCACAACGACCGTGAAGGGAATCATACCCCAGTTTGTCGATACCCTTATGGCCGGCCAACTGGACCTTATACCGCTTTGGCCAGTCTTCATGACCGTCGTCATATTCCTCGCAGTGGCATATTTCGAGTCGCTCAAGATTGAGATACCCCTCTCTTACGGCAGGTTCGGGATAGGCGCCAGGTATCCGCTAAAGTTCTTCTACACCTCCAACATCCCGGTCATCCTGGCTTCTGCGGTCCTGGCCAATGTTACGATTTTCGCCATGATATTCGCCGGCCTAGGTGCCCCCATACTGGGTCAGGTCAGCGAAAACCAGATAATACCGAACATAGAACAGGGGGGCATAGGCTTCCTTATAACTCCGGGTTCTGGCGACAGGTCGATTCACGGCATACTGGGTCCCGGGGATATCCAAAAACTCACCGACTGGCAGAACATCGTCCACATAATCACTTACACGGTAGTATTCTTGTCGCTTTGCATACTATTCGGCGTGTTTTGGGTAATGATGACCAATATGGACCCTGAAACTGTGTCGAAACAGATGGAGCAGAGCGGGTTGCAGATACCCGGCTTTAGAGCCGACAGGAGGGTAATCAAGAGAGTCCTGGACAGGTACATACCCCAGCTTACTGTGGTCTCCGCAGTGGCTGTAGGCCTCCTGGCCGTGGTGGCTGACCTGACGGGCGCATTGGGTACTGGTACTGGCATCCTGCTGACTGTAGGCATATTATACCGCATGTACGAAGAGATCAAGCGTGAGCAGATGCAGGAGCTGAGTCCTGCCATCAGGAAGCTAATGGGCAAGGACAGGGTCTGATAATCAAAATGTTGTGTGTTGTTTTTGGTATTCCGGGTGTCGGGAAGACGACCGTTTTGGACGAGGTAGCGGAGCGTGTGGATGTAAACAGGCTGAATTTTGGGACCTTCATGTTCGAGGAGGCAAAAGCCAAGGGGCTTGTCGAGGACAGGGATCAGATGAGAAAGCTCCCGAAAGAGGCCCAAAGCAAACTGCAGAAGACCGCTGCAGAGAAGATATACAAGCAATCCCGTTCAGGGAATGTGATAGTCGACACCCACGCCTCTGTCAAGACCCCCCAAGGGTATATCCCGGGCCTGCCGGAGGCGGTCTTGCGCGCTTTGAGCCCTGACGCATTGGTGATAGTGGAATGCGATCCAAGGGACATCCTGGGCAGGAGGAACAGGGACAGGAGCAGGGAGAGGGACGCAGACGCGCTTGAGGAAATAGACGAGCATCAGTCTATAAACAGGAGCTATGGTGCTGTCTATTCTGATTTGACAAATTCCACCCTCATGATAGTGAAAAACGCCGAGGGGAAGGTGGCTGACGCAGCCGAGAAGATAGCTTTGATATTCAAACAATGATCTGGTTGTTGCTGATACCCCTGATTGTTTTGGTCCTTCAGGCGATATCAATCGGAGCCGAGCTTCTGATGCATGATCGGGAGAAGGCAAAGGAGTTCGAGCTAACGCTCAGGAAAAAGCAGCGACAGCTTAAGGAGTATCAAAAACAGAAGAAGACGAAGGAGATGATGGAGGTCCAGAAGGAGCTCTTTGGCCTTATGGGCAAGAGGTTCAGGCTGCAGATGAAGTCTTGGATAATATCCATGCCTCTCTTTTTGCTTATCTTCTGGGGCCTCTCAGGTCTGCTGGTCTACCAACCAGCCTACGCCGGGGAGGATTTTGAGGTAGGCCTTTTTTTGAAGAATTCAGGTGAGAGCCAGTATAATCTTAATGCCACTATTATACCCAGCGGGGATATGCAGGTCGTCGGCGACCCCATTAAGCCACTAGAGCTTGATGAGGAGGGGGATAAGGGCGATACTGAGACCCTATGGTGGGAGCTGTCATCCCCATCTGCAGGTGAGAAAACATATGAGATCAGGCTGGCTGTGGCTACGGAAGATGGTTTGATCGAGTACTCCAAGGAGTATATCGTGAAAGTTGTCGAAAACGGGGAGCTCTTCTATAGTTTTGCACCAGTCATATCACCGGAAGAAATCGAGGGTCTTGATCTGGAGGTTTCCCCCATGTACCGCTCACTAGTCTTCAATGTTTTTGGCATCAGCCTAACTTGGTTTTGGTATTACATAATCCTCTTCTTTATTTTATCAGCTGCTCTCTCCCCCCTACGAAACAGGATCCTTTGGGGCCATTGGAAGGGGATTAAGCATCTGGAGAAGCTAGAAAGAGATAAAAATGACAAGACAAATAAGGAGCAAAACTAGGTTCAGGAGAAAGAAGGTGCGGACGCCTTCTGGTAAGACAGTGACGCATTATATACATAAAAAGCCGAAGCAGGCAAGCTGTGCTCGCTGCAGCAGGAGGCTTAGCGGCGTGCCGAGAGAGATTCCAAGCAAGATGGGCAAGATGACTCGTAGCGAGAGGAGTGTTTCCAGGGAGTATGGGGGAGTCCTATGTTCAAAGTGCGTCATACAGCTGGAGAAATACAAGACCAGGATCGAGGCGGGCCTTGATATACGGAGGGACCTGACTGTCGAGAAGTTCCTGCCCCTAGGCTGGTATGTTACGATTTCCAAGCAGTTCCCTAAGGCCGAGGAGAAGCCGAAGTCAGAGGTGAAGGAGACGAAACCAAAGCCGGAGAAAAAGGCAGCTAAGAAGGCGACTAAAGAAAAGGCAGAGTCTAAGAAGAAGGAAAAGCCTGAGAAAAAGAAGAAAGCGGCCAAAAAGGAAGAGAAAAAAACAAAGAAAAAAGAGACCAAAAAGGCTAAAAAATGATAATAACCGTCGGCGGTTTGGTCGGAAGCGGGAAAAGCACCCTGGCCAAGGCTCTTGCCGATAGTTATAGGTTCACTTTGGTTTCGATAGGTCAACTGATGCGTGACCTTGCGCGCAAGAAGGGCGTCTCCCTGCTGCAACTGAGCAAGATCGCCGAAGCAAACGACTCGATAGACCGGGAGCTGGACAAAAGGCAAAAGGAAGTGGCTAAGGGCGATTGTGTAGTCGACTCCCGTCTCGGGGCCCATATACTGAAATCCGACTTCAAGATATGGCTCACCGCCCCGCTGGAGACCCGAGTTCAAAGGACATCCAATAGGGATGGCGTGACCAATGACGAGGCCATAAAATCCATCAGGTCTAGGGAGAAGAGCGAAAGGACAAGATATCTGAAGTATTATAACATCGTGCTCGATGATTTGTCGCAGTATGACCTGGTGATAAACACAGGCCTGTTTACCGTTGAACAAACGGTGTCCATATGTCGCCAGGCTATTGACGCCATCCGGTCATAACAGGCCTTTATAAGCCTTTTGCACTTTGGTTTTTATACCTTATAGTATAAATTAAATGGAAAGGACTAATTTGCCCAAAAACGATGTAAAATGGTTGCCATAGACATAGGTAGAGTATGTAAAAAACTAACAGGAAGGGAAGCAGGGCGTTATTGCGTGGTCATAGATCTGATTGATGATAGTTACATCTCCATCACCGGCCCAAAGAAGCTGACGGGGGTTAAGCGCAGGCAGTGTAATATCCTGCACCTGGAGCCTACCGATCACAAGCTCGAAATAAAGAAGGAGGCCTCTGACCAAGAGGTCGAGAAGGCCTATGAGAAGGCCAAGTTAGTGGATACGGTAAAGCTGAAGTGATAGTGTATAACGGGATTAATCTTGATTTTCTTTAACTCTACTTCTAACAATCCATGGGTGAAGAGATATTGGTCAAGTCAGAGGATGAGACTGACCCTTCATATGGCTGCATTCCTTTGGAGAGGCCCATAGAGGAGCTTTTGAGGAAATCTGTAATCAATCTAGACAAGCCCAGGGGCCCTACCTCCCATCAGGTCTCCTCATGGGTAAAAAGAATAATGGGCATCAAGACAGGGCATGGGGGGACTCTGGACCCGGCGGTATCAGGGGTCCTTCCAATCTTCTTAGGAACCGCCACCAGGCTTGCCGAGACACTATTGCTGTCCAACAAGGAGTATGTATGCCTCATGCGACTCCATTCGAAGTCCACAAAGAAGGACATCATGGCAGTCTTCAAGCTTTTGCAGGGCGAATTATACCAAAAACCTCCTGTTAGGAGTTCAGTCAAGAGAGAGCTTAGGACAAGGACGGTTTATTACACAAACGTCTTGGAAATAGATGAAAACAGCGTCTTGTTTAAGATAGGCTGCCAGGCAGGGACCTACGTGAGGAAATACTGCCATGATTTCGGCCTCCTATTGGGCACAGAGGCCCATATGCAAGAGCTTAGACGTACCAAGGGCGGCTGTTTTAGGGAAGATGACACCCTTGTGACGCTCCAGGATATAAAGGACGCATATGTCTTCTGGAAGGATGCAAAGGAGGGCAAATACCTACGCAGATGCCTTTTGCCCATGGAATTAGCCGTTTCAGAGCTCCCCAAGGTCTGGATAAGGGATTCCTCAGTTGATTCGCTTTGCCATGGCGCAGATTTGGCTGTTCCAGGATTAGTCAAGCTTAATAATTTCAAACAAGGCGACTTGGTTGCAGTCATGACTCTAAAGGACGAGCTTGTCGCGCTTGGAGATGCTTTAGAGGCTTCTGAGACAATTATGCGCGCGAAAAGCGGCCACATAATCAAGACAAACAAGGTCTTTATGGATCCCGGGACATACCCCAAGACTTGGAGCAAAAATGAGTGAACATTATTTCTCCGGGAGGCCAACATCCGAACCGAAATCTTATAGGATACCTTATGTTTTCGGGAACAGACGATTTATTTTCTTGTCATCCACGAGCGTCTTTTCATCGAAAAAAATCGATTATGCGACTGATCTCCTTATAAGGAGCATGGTTGTGGAGGATGGTGACAGCATCTTGGATATGGGCTGCGGTTACGGCCCCATTGGCATACTAGCAGCCTACAACAACCAAAAAAGCCAGGTTCTGATGGTCGAGATCAATGAAAGGGCCGTATCTTTGGCCAGGAAGAACATTAAATTAAACAATATAGCGAACGCCACCGTCGTCAAGGGCGATTTTTTTGAAAAGCTGGAAGGAAGGTTCGATGTTATACTGATGAACCCCCCGATTGCCATAGGCCTAAGGAAAATTTTTGAGGTGGTAAAGACTTCCAAAAGCTATCTTAAACCTTCCGGTTCCCTACAGGTAGTAGCGCGCCATAACAAGGGTGGAGCGCGCATAAAGGAGTGTATGAAAGAGGTTTTTGGCAACGTGGAGGAAATCTCCAAAGCCGGCGGGTTCAGGGTTTATATGTCAGTTTTCTCAAAATAACTACCGCTTTTTATGCTGGGGTGGCGGAACCTGGCAACGCGCTAGACTGCTAATCTAGTTCCCTTTCCGGGAGTTCGGGTTCAAATCCCGACCCCAGCGCTTTTTTAAATCTTTTTTTAAAGGCATTCGTCTAAATATTGGTCTCATTTCTATTGACAAGGTGGATTTATGGGTGAATGGGGAAAATGGTGGTCCAGTAGAGGCAGGGACCAAGTCATTAAGTGCGAGTTTTGCGGTAGAAACGTGCCTAAACACAAGGCAGTAGAGGTAACTGTGGGTACCCGGCTATCCCGTGACGTTTATGAAGTGGCTGAATATGTATCCATGTCCTCCAAAAAGGGTTATTGCTGCATAAGCTGCGCCAAACACAGGAGGATAGTAAGGGATGGAGTCCATACCACTGAGAAAGAGAAGCGCATAAGGGAAAGAGCCCGCGAGAAGAAGGAGATGGACAAGATAATGGCCAAGGTCAGCGAGATAGAGCGCAAGGAAAAGGCCGATAGCAAAAAAGCAGAAAAACCTCCTGTTGAACAGGCTTCGACCAAATAGGTTCTAACTTATTTTAAACCCGGACTTTTCTTTATTTAGTCTCTATATACTATATTAATGTATCCAGTACCGTGTTTCTATATTGCGGGGGTGCCGGAGTCAGGTCAAACGGGCAGGACTTAGGATCCTGTGACTTAGGTCTGCGCGCGTTCGAATCGCGTCCCCCGCATTTTGGATATAATCCCCCCCGATGCATATTTTTGATTATTATATCCAACTCGGTGGATGGTTCACCCTTAAATGTATCCATCCTAAGATTTTTAAAGGAAATGCCATATATTATTACGTCCAACTGATTGGATGGATTAAATGGCTTATCATAAGCTTTTTAAAGGGAACGTTTTAAATAATTACATCCAACTAATTGGATGGATTTAATTCGAGAGAAAGCCCAAGATGGAAAGATTTAAGAGAAAAATTGTTGTAACAGCCACATTTTTGATTTTCGTCCAACTACTTTTTTCTGCAGTTTCAGCGGGGCCGCAACCAGGAGCCTCTTTGACAGTCTCTGCATCCCCTGCGAATCCTAACGTGGGCGATACTGTAACAGTGACCATAGGCGTTACTGGGATTAGTGATTTGTTTGGTTATTCGGTAGATATCCATTATAACAATGCAGTCTTGCAATATTCATCTACAAATCAGGGCAGTTACCTCGGAGGATTCTGGCTAAGTGGCGGTGTTGTAAATAACCCGCCCGGGCAGATAAGGCAGGTCGCAGAAACTAAATTGCCTCCAAGTCTGGGAGTTACCGGTTCAGGTACTCTTTTCACTGTAACATTTCAGGCCATAGCGAATGGCGTTTCTGATATAACACTATCTAATATAGAATTGTATGATTCTGCGTCTACTCTGATCACGGGTGTTAATCTAGGAAGTGCCACTGTCACTGTCGGTACTTTGGAATGTAATACTCCCACAGACCCACGCTGTAACGACGGCAACCCTTGTACAGACGACACATGCAACCTCGCTACATACACCTGCCAGAACACCAACGACGACCAAAACACATGCACCG
>JAFGQM010000063.1 GCA_016935655.1 Candidatus Altarchaeota archaeon
CGGGACCGTCATGTACTTCGCATACGACCCGGGTCTGACCCAGGACATCTTCCTGGCTACTATCACATACCTAGGAGGTTAACCCTCCCTTTCTTTTGTTTTATCCACTACCCAGCCTAGGCCTTATGTGTTTATCATCAAGGAGCTTAGAATATGTAAGGGATTGAGATGGACAAAAAGATCCTGGTCTTAGGGGCCGTCGCGACTATCGTCATACTGTTGGCCCTGGGTTTCCTCATGGGCCTATTTGGCACTGGGGACGTTGCAGCTCGCAAGGATTCTTCAAGCAACTCCGGGGGCGAAGCCAGCTCGGTGGTCAGCCTTGCGGACCAGGCCAAAGCCAAGTGCATCCAGCTCTGCCAGTCAAAGCTGGACCAGGGCATAAGCCTGGAGCAGGGACCTTGCCTGTCAAACGAGATTGTGAAGGACTGGGTCTGTGATGTGGCACATGACCCCCGCCTGCCTGTGGACGACGACTCAAGGAACCAGTGCCCGCAGTTCGGCCAGACTGCGAGCCATTTCATAGAGGTAGACCCACAGTGTGAAGTTATCGGGGCATATTAGGTTTTTCTTTGTTTTCCGTTTATAATCCTGTGAACCGACCAGTCATAGTTGGCATAGACCCCGGCACAACAGTCGGGCTTGCGATCCTTGACATAGACGGGCGGGTATTGGGCATAATCAGTTCTAGGAACCTCTCCATAGACGAGGTGATAACTAAGATAGCGTCTTTTGGGAGTGCGGCTATCGTGGCATGCGACAAGTCAGAGGTCCCGCCACTGGTCAACAAAGTATCATCCCTTCTAGGCGCGCGCCTTTTCGTCCCCGATGCAGACCTTTCCGTCGTCAGAAAAAGAGAGCTGGCCAGCTTCGTGAAGACCCAAAACGACCACGAGAGGGACGCCCTGGCCTCGGCCATATACGCCTACAACCACTTCCAGAACAAGCTGAGAAGGATTCAAAAACAGGTCATGGAGTCGTTGGAGGGGGTCAAGGCCCGGGTCATAAAGGGCGAGAAGGTCTCCGATATATCGGGGACCTGGGGGAAGCAGGAGGAGAAGCCGGATTTGGGCCTGCGGTCCAGGATAGAGGCGCTTAAGAAAGAGAACCGCGAGCTCAGGGAGAGGCTTAAGTCAAGCCAAGCACTTTCCCTGGACGCTATAGACCTCCATTATGAAAAGGAATTCAAGAGACTAAGGGATATCCTAATTAAGGTAAGGGAAGGAAGGCTGATATTTCTGACTCCTGTCAAATCCCTCCGCTTCAGCGATTTGAAGGGTGTTGGGATCAAACGAGGCGATGTCTTGATTCCGGGGTCTAGGGCATATGACAGAGTGGGTGTGGAGTACGCAGAGCGAGCCGGTATAAAGGCTCTGATAACTCCCATTTTGATAGATTCTCTGATCCCCGTAATAAGCCCCGATTCCATCGAGGTTTTGGATTGGAGAAACTTTTTCTTTGTAGACCGGAAACAATTAGAGGAAATTTTGGAAAACAAGAGAGATATGACGCCCAAAAAGTTCAGGAGCATAATCGACAGCTACAGGTCGGAAAGAAAATGAAAACCGAGTATCCTTCAAGGAATCGAGAGCGCTTGGAAGAGCGGATAATGGCAGATGATCCGAAGCTTATGGAGATCCTACTCTCAAAGGAAAGGACTATCCTGTCCAGGGAAAGGACCGCGATAGCCATCGCCCAGCTCGCGTTGGCTATAACCGCCCTCGGTTTTGTTATAGTCAGGTTCTTCAGCGATGCCATAGGGTATGGATGGTTCCTCCCGATAGGGATGGGCATGATACTAGTCTCAGGCTATCTCTTCTACCATTCCATAAAATATTACAAGCACCTGCAGAAGAAGCTGAACCATCTGCATGACAGTAGGGGGCATCTGGACAGGCTCTATTCCAAGAAGCTGAAGAGCATCATGGACGAGGTCGTCTGAAGTTTTTAAGTGACGAGTGTCAATAGTATCTCATTGTATTGACGATTTTCTAGCGGTGTGTTAGCATGGTGGTGGTTGATAGAGAGCGATGCATAGGTTGCAAGATTTGTGAACAGCTTTGCCCTGCAAATGTCTTTAGGGTAATAGACGGCAAAGTGGACATAAGTGAAAGCAACTTGGAAAACTGCGTCAACTGCAGGAACTGCGAGATATCCTGTCCGACGGGTTGTATTTCTGCGAGCAAAGAAGTTGCGGCGAATCAGGCTTAAACCTCAGGGAGGTCTAAAATGGCAGAGATGGATGACAACGTCGTATACATAGGCAAAAAGGGGATAATGAACTACGTAATGGCCGCGATAACCCAGATGAACAAGGGCGAAAAAGAAATCCACCTAAAGGCTAGGGGTAGGTCTATAAGCAAGGCCGTAGACGTGGCACAGCTCCTGAAGAACAGGTTTGAGTCGGACGTGAAGATAAAGGACGTGGAGATAGGGACTGACGAGGTAGAGGCTGACGAAGGCGGGACCATCAACGTATCGACGGTCGATATAAAACTGGTCAAGCCTTAGTTTGAGGTTTTGAGTCGCTGGCGACGGCGCTCTTTGGATTTTTTAGGAGAAAACAGGTTTAAATATGGCCTTCCCGATTTGTGATATGTGCGCATCTACGGGCATGCTTTGCCCGGGGTGCGAAAAGAAGAGAGAACAGGGTATGCTGACTGAGACAGATGTCATTGTTTCAAAATTCCTATTCCAAGCGGGCGTGAAGGGGTATGAGAGGCTCGTCGAGTCTGGGGGCAACCTAGTGATAATAGCCCCCAAGGAGCAGGCCCCGCGGATAATAGGTTATGGTGGGAAGACAGTCAAGGAACTATCGAGAAAGGTCGGGAAAAGGGCCATAGTTGTTGAGAAAGAGATGGGGCTCAAGGAGACCGTAGAAACGCTTATATCGCCAAACAGGGTCATAGCCATCAACAGGCTGTACAAACCCGATGGCAGCGAGGTTTTGAAGATCGTACCGGCAAAAAGCGTGCAGGACGAAAAGATCATCAACCTGGTAAGGGACGTGATAGGTGCGGAGGTAATGAAACCCGACAAACCTTCAAACTGACTTTTATTTTTCAATAGAGAAATAATAGGCTGATTTCTTGACTACTGACATGAAAAGGACACATACATGCGGGGACTTGACTGCTAAGGATATCGACAAGGAGGTCACACTGCAGGGATGGGTAAACACTAGAAGGGACCATGGGGGGGTGATATTCATAGACCTGAGGGACAGGTGGGGGTTGACCCAGGTGGTCTTTGACCCGCAGATCAGCAAGGAAACCCACAAGATAGCTGAAGAGCTGAGAAGGGAGTATGTGGTAGAGGTCGGGGGGAAGGTCAGGAACCGGCCCAAGGGCATGGAGAACCTCAGGCTGAAGACCGGGGAGATAGAGGTCGCGTCAACAAAGCTGGAGATCCTGAATAAAGCCCTGACGCCACCGTTCGAAGTGGATGACAGGATAGAGACGAACGAGGACGTAAGGCTCAAGTACCGTTATCTCGACCTAAGAAAACCCAGGATGCAGTCCAGTCTGCTGGTCAGGCACAAGGTCTGCAAGGCTGTGAGGGACTTCTTTGACAAGGAGGGTTTCATAGAGGTGGAGACTCCTATGCTGGCCAAGAGCACGCCAGAGGGTGCTCGCGACTACTTAGTGCCATCACGGGTCCATCCGGGCAAGTTCTTCGCCCTGCCACAGAGCCCACAATTGTTCAAGCAGCTGCTCATGGTAGCTGGATATGATCGCTATTTCCAGATAGCCAAGTGCTTCAGGGACGAGGACCTGCGCGCAGACCGGCAGCCGGAGTTCACCCAGATAGATGTGGAGATGTCCTTCGTCCAAGAGGAGGACATATATGATGTCATGGAGAGGATGGTGGCCGGGATATGGAAAGCCGCCTTGGACGTCAACCTCAAGACCCCTTTCCCGAGGCTGAAGTACAACGAGGCTATGGATAGGTTCGGCACAGACAAGCCGGATACACGATTCGGGCTGGAGCTCATCAATGTCGAGGATGTTGTGAAAAAATCCAATTTTGAAGTCTTCAAGTCCGTGATTTCAGACAAGGGCATAGTAAGGTGCATAAACGCAAAGGGATGCGCCAACTTCAGCAGGAAGGACATAGAGGACCTGACCGCTCTTGTGGCGATCTACGGCGCAAGGGGGCTCGCCTGGATGAAGATGGGTGACTCGCTTGAGAGTTCAGTGGTAAAGTTCTTCCCCGAAGAGGCCCAAAAGGAGCTGATCAAGAGGACAGGGGCCGAGAAGGGCGACCTGTTACTGTTCATCGCTGGAAAGCCTAAGGTCGTTTACGACTCTCTGGCAGCACTCAGGATAGAGCTCGGCAAAAGGCTCAAGATCATAGATGATAAAAGATGGAACTTCGTCTGGATCACCGACTTCCCGCTCCTGGAGTGGAGCGAGGAGGAGGGGAGATACATGGCGATGCACCATCCCTTCACATCTCCGAAGGACGAGGATTTGAAAAATCTGGATTCAGAACCCGCCAAGGTGCGCGCAAAGGCTTATGACCTGGCCCTGAACGGTGTCGAGTTAGGTGGGGGGAGCATAAGGATACACAAGAGGGAGGTCCAGGAGAAGATGTTCAAGGCGCTTGGAATAGCAGGGGAAGAAGCTGAAAAGAAGTTCGGTTTCCTGATGGGGGCATTCCAATACGGTGCGCCGCCGCACGGCGGCATAGCCTTCGGCCTCGACCGGATAATAGCGATACTTACCGGCAACGAGTCCATAAGAGAGGTCATAGCCTTCCCGAAGAACAAGGCCGCACAGTCGCTGATGGACGATGCACCTTCTGAGACCTCGCCAAAACAACTGAAAGAGCTGCATATAGAGCTGGATTTGCCGAAAGACAGCTAGACTAAACCATTCTTTGACCCTTGAACCGTATTTTGAGTTTTTATCCTTGATTTCCTAATCTTAGATTGCGTCAAAATGCCTGCAGCCAAGACCAAAAGAAAGCCAGGTGGGGGGATTAAAAAACCCGGCAGGATTTCTAAACCCCGACGACAGTTGGGAATGGGCAGATTTTACACGGCCGGTACCTTCAAGAGCTGGTCTGAGGGTAAGATAGCGAAAACTGCGAAGGTCTCCACAGCATCAGTGGTAAGCCCACAGTATAGGGTTAAGATGGCAAACCTGATAACCGGACTAGTTGGGCCCAAGGCTACGATATGTTCGGTCGGTCCCGGGTCCGGGCATGTTGAAAAACTGCTGGTGGGGAAAGGCCATAAAGTCGTGGGCATCGAGAGGTTCTTCCCCCCGCTGCCAGAGTTAAAGAGGCAGGGGATAATGGCTGCCCAAGGGGGGGGAGAGCGACTTCCATTAGGGAGCAAATCCGTGGATATGGTCTACATGGATGGGGTGCTGGGTCATATGGTACCCTTCAAGATGAAGGGAGGCTATGAGCAATATTACAGATTCATGGTGGACGGAGGCAAAAAAACCGGATCCCCCTTGGTCGAGGCCAGGAGGGTCTTGAAGGACAAAGGCTTTATTGTCATTGCTGCGGACGCTCCGAGAAACAAAAGGAGACGGGTCGAGTCCCACAACAAGGTGGAGTACACTAGGCTGGATACGGCGCTAATCGGCAAGGCTCTAAAAGAGATTGGGTTTGTGGATATCAAAGTCAAAGGTATAAGATTCTATAGGCCAGAAATCGGGAGATACACCTCCAGGAGGGTGGTCATAGGCAGGAGGGCTTGAGTTGGGGGGTCGTAGACCTGGGGCAAATGGGAATCGAAAACGCGCCAGGGTCTAAGGAGCCCTGATTGAAAGGTTTCTTAATTTTTAATCTCAAATTATTAAATACGGGAAAATGCAATACCGAAGGAAGCTTACTGAAACTGAGGCTCAAGGGGACTTCATCCTGATACTCAAAGAATACCTGCGGAAGTTCCCGCCTGAGAACGAAGAATTCGAGCTTGAGGTGGGGGGCAGGAAGATAAAGACGAAGGTGGAAGGCATATACTGCGAATGCGCGGGCCCCGAGAACCCGCATTACCACTATCACCTCTGGGTCGGGGATGTCAAGCTGAAAAAGGGCGACAATATACTCATAATAAGCAAGGACTCAAAGACCGGGGAGCCCAAATCCGGGTTCAAGCTCTATTTCCGTCCGTGAGGTGGTGCGAATACGAACACAAACCAAAAACTAGAGGCTATCGAGGCTTTATCCTGAACCTCTCTGTCGCAAGTGTTATCCGGCCGCGCCCGGTTATCTTGACCCTAAAAAGCCTGTGTTGCTGGCGCTTGTGCCTTAGTATTATGTCATGCTCGAACTGGGGTGAAAGTCTCGGTGCGATCTCGTTGAGCGGCCTGACCTCTGCCCTGGGGCCGAGTTTGAATATATTGTCGTAGCGGCCCTTTAGTATGTGCCTC
>JAFGQM010000064.1 GCA_016935655.1 Candidatus Altarchaeota archaeon
ATTCTGAGTCAATAGCCTGTTGAACCTGTCACGGACAAGAACCCGCACAGCCGCCATTTCCACTTCCTCCTGGCATGTCAGGTTTAAGGAAATCCTGCTGACATCTTCAGTTATTGTGACTGTGTCGGAGAACCCCGACGGAGTGCAGCCCTGGGGAGGTGAGGTCACAGCCGCCTTAACGGCCTTATTGACATCTACCGTAAACCTCAAACAGCCCTCGATGCCTGTGCCCAAGTCCGACTGCCTCAGCATCTGGTTGCCGGAGGTAACGTCAAACACTGAAACTGTTCCTGTCAAGACGGGTTCATCCCCCCTTGTAACGCAGACTTCAAGAGTCCCTTGCGCGCCTAGCGGGGCATCAGAAGGCATCATCCTTATGGTTATGAACTCCATGCCCTCAGGACTGACATAAACCCTGACCGATGTATTATCCATACCCAAAAACGGCAGGTAGCCGTCGGCTATGGCGTTGAGATAGACTTCCTTGCCGGAGCGTATATTGAACGTAGCGTGCCCATTTGTAAGAGTCTTCTGGTCCTCTAGGATATCGTCGGAAGACCTCAAGGCGCTAACCAGGACTATGTCTATGGGCTCACCAGTTATCGCATCGACTACTGTTATATCTATTGCCCCGTACTGTTCTATCGGCGGTGGGGGAGGGGTATCCTCAGATATCTCCGGGCCGCAGTCAGCATAGCAGTTGGCTTGGGTTTCGCCCAAATTGTAGTCACAGCGGCCGTCCCCGCATTCCACGTTGCGGACTGTGTCAAAACAGTCCATCGGGAGGTTCAGGAATATCTGGTTTTTGTCCTTGTCCACCTGTTGAAGTGTGGAGCTCTCCCTTTTCCCGCTCGGGCATGTGGCCGTGGCGGAGATCTTCTGGGGGTAGATATTATAAAACTTGAACTGGGCCTTTCTGCCACTTTGATCTGTGATATACCGCTGGTTCTCATCATACAGGCTCACAGTCACATCACCGTTGAGGGCCGGACCTGTAACGGTCACGATAAGCATGAACGCCTCCCCAGTCGGGGGGGTGGTGGTGCAATTGCCACAGTCCTGGGCACAAGTCCCGCAGGTCTCCGTTGTCCCGCAGATGCCGTCGCCGCAGCCAGCCACAGGAGCGCCCGCAGGCAGCAAAAGCCATATGATAAGCGCAATAACCAGTATTATCGCTAGGGGGAACAGTATGGGCGGTATGTTGTACTTTTCGAAGTATTCAGCCAGAGGAATCCCCTTGTCGTAGAGCCAGTCAAGTAGGTCCCAGCACTTGTCATTTATGCTGTTGTAAATCCCTGCGAGTGGGTTTGCCATTTTGTTGATTTTTAAATTTATTGAATGTTGTTTAAAAATGATTGGTCGTCGGAGTATTATCGGGGTATTGGAGCATGCCCCCAAGTTGGATGAGGGTCGGGGACCCATCCTGTTGGGTCAGGCACAAATTTAATCCCTCCTGCCGCTCCACCCAAAGCCTCCGTAGGGACCAATGCTCCCGCAGGGGCTGCGGATACAACAGGTGTCGCTACTGCAGATGCACTAGCAGCAGGTGCAGCCGCTGCAGCCGGGAACAAACTCCCCAATCCCTGCGCAATAACGGGTGCGATTTGTATTATTATGGGTATCGCCGCCATGGCCAGCATGGCGTACATCATCCAGTCCTCTTCCTCCTCGCAGGGCTCGTCCCCTTTCTTGCAGTCGTTGTCATGGCCGTCGTTGCATGTCCTTGGGTCGTCGTCCGGATCATCGGTCTCCTTTGGCATCGCCATGGGCATCCTCCAGTCGAACTTGGTGCCGTCGTGCGCGCACTTGGTAGTCCTCCCAGCGCATGTGGTAGTCTCGCACTCCACCTGGCTCATGCAGGGTACCGGCAGCATCCATTCGTAACCTGAAGAGTCCCAGCTCACGTCCCTGCAGACGTAATAGCCGGATGTGACAGAGCCTGAGGAGCCTAAGTTGCCCAATCCGCTAGTGATCTGCATGCCGCTGGGGGTAGATCCAGTCATGGAAGTGCCAGAAGTGGTCCCTCCCGTGGGGTTGAACTGCATCTCACAGGGCGTGTTCTCGTTGCAGCCGCACCAGTCCTCTGCGGGGTCCTCGCTGGTCCTGTCCACAAGGCCGTCGCAGTCGTTGTCCCAGCCGTCGTTGCATATCTCCATCAGGCTGAAGAACTCTTGGGGGAGGCTGTCCGGGCAGTCTATGCAGGCATAGTACTTGTCCTTGTTCCCTGAGACATATTCCTTAATACAGATCTCGTCCTCGGTGGTCAGGCTGTCGTCCTTGTTGACATCGGCACAGTCCATGTAGACCAGATCCGAAGAAATCAGCTCACGGTTGGCCATCATAATCAGTATCTCATCCAGCTCGCTTATCTTGGTGTCGCCGTTCAGATCCCCCGGGATGTTCTTGCAGTTGTCGAGTTCATATATCTCCATGCACTCGTTTGGTATTTGTTCTGATATAGTGAAGCCCTCCCTAGAGCCGAGTTCTAGGCCGTTGAAGTTCTCAAGGCATTTCAGGTCCTTTTCCGTCAGCCTCTCGTCCTGGTTGAAGTCCGTATGCGCGAGTATTTCATAGGGTATCTCCACGTTGGTTGAAACCCTTATCATCTCGTCGAGTATGTGCATATCCTCATCCGTTATCCTCGTGTCTCCGTCCATATCCCCCTTGAGGGGGGAGCTTGTGTCGAAATCGAGGCATATGCCCCCGCCTATGCCCCCGAACCACTTGCCGGATATTACCCTGGTCATACAGTCGACGTCCAGCTGGTCGATAACCGAATCGTGGTTGAAGTCCGCGCAGGAGAGATACCTCTGCCTCTCCTCTTCCTCGGGGATGGCCAAGATGTATTCGGAGATTATGTATGCGTCATCGCTGTCCAGCTGCCCGTCGTTGTCCAGATCGCCGACGGCTGAAGAATTGCAGAAGAACTCTATAGCCTCCGGATAGCCCGCGCTCGTTATGCAGTCTATGAGCTGCTCCTCTGAGATATAGCTCTGCCCTGACCTGTAAAGGGCGAAGCACTTCCTGGCTTCCGTAGGATAGTTGCAGGAGCGCTGCTCGGTTATCGGGCAGGCCTGCGCCTGCTCCTTGGTCAGGTCCAGAACATATACGTGCTCGGGCTGGACGAACTCCTGCCCGACTGCATAAAAATAAGCCTTGTAGATGCCCTCGTCCCTTGGCGCCGTGAGTCCCGTATTGTATATCCTCTGAGATTTGTCCCAGCCCAGTGTATTGTCAACGTCGACAAGCGTCACCTTGAGCAGGTTCGATCCCTCTATGTCCTGCTCCTTGAACCTCATCCTCGCCTTTGCCTCGAAAGCCTCTGCGGGGGTGAAGACCCTATGTTCCAGGTAGGGTATAATCTCAAGGTCCGGGGAGGCTTCATCAGAGGTGAAAACAGAGGTGAACGTGCCGCTGTATACCTTTTCCCCGTCCAACACCTCCACATATATGCGCGCAAGGTATTCCCCCCTGAAGGGAACATCTGCAGAAGTTGAGAAGACCCCATTCCTGCCCTGCAACTGAGGGGCGACTGACCCCAAAGTCACGCCCTCATACCTGAAGAAGACAGCCACAGTGCTGTTCAAAAGCGTGTCGACAGAACGGCTATTCAGGCTTATGTTGTATCTCAGGGGTATCGGCGGATAGAACTCAAATTGCGGGTAAGGCTTTACCGAAAGGCCCAGGCTTGCAAGGACGTACTCCCGGACTGTCACGCTCAGTGGATAAGTTGCGGTTATGTTGTTGTGTGTGGCTCTGATCAAGATTGTATGTGTGCCGGATGCATAAGGCGCGTTGACTTCAGAAGCCCAAGAACCCAGCGCGAACGGTATCTGGGCTAAGACTAGCAAGGACAGGACTATGACAATCTCCAAAAACCTCCTTGGGCTTCTCATTTTGGCCTAATATTCACCGATAAGTGGATAAAAATGTGATTCTACGGGCTTGTGGCCATGCTTGTGCCAGTAGAAGCAAAGCCCATCGCGCTTCCGGCTGTGGAGAGCGTGGGACCGAGGGCTACGCTAGCAGTAACAGCCGGCATAGCGCTGGTTGTTATGAACGCCCCAGCAGGTATCGTTATTGTCGAGCCGGCAGCAAATGTAGTAGTCCCTGCTGCTGTTGTTACAGTGACCGGGGCGGTAGTGGTAATCGTAGCCCCCTGCATCGCAAATGCGCCTATGGTATAGGGCGCTATGACGACTGCAAAAAATACAGCCGCACCTATTATGATCGGCAGCCATGTCATGAAGGACTTGCATGGCTTGTCCCCCCCCTCACAGTCGTTGTCGTGGCCGTCGTCGCATGTCTTGGGGTCGTCATTCGGGTCATCTGTCTCCTCGGGAGGCGAGGCCTCGGGATACCACTCGTATTTCTCGCCGTCATACGCGCACAGGTTAGTCCTGTGGTCGCATGCAGAAGTTTCACATTCCACCTGGTCGGAACATGGGACTATCCTCATCCACTTATAGCCATCGCCGTCCCAGCTCACGTCCCTGCAAACCAATGCTCCTTTTGTGTTGGCTTTGGGGTCCCCCTGCTTCGGAGGCATGGCCTCGCCCATACTGGCGCCAATTTCAGCCCCACGGTCCAGATCAAAGAGCATCTCACAGGGCGTGTCCTCCATGCAGCCGCACCAGTCCTTTTCAGGATCCTCGCTGGTCCTGTCCACTAGGCCGTCGCAGTCGTTGTCCCAGCCGTCGTTGCAGATCTCGATTGTGCTGAAGACCTCCTGTGGCAGTTCATCCATGCAGTTTATGCAGACAAAGTATTTCTCCACGTCCCCGGAGACATAGGATTTGATGCATATCTCGTCTTCGTAGGTGAGCCTCAGATCCTCGTTGACGTCCGCGCAGGACATGTCGATCAGACTGCCGGGCATGGCCTCCCTGCTGGCCATCATCAGCAGTATCTCGTCCACTTCGTCTATCACAGTGTCACCGTCCATATCCCCTGGTATGCCCTTACAGGCATCGAGATTGTAGATGTCCAAACAGGCTGCCGGCACCTGCTCCTTTATGGTCAGCTGGTTCCTGTTGTCCAAGTCCAGGCCGAGGAAGGCCTCCAGGCATTTTGTGTCCTTTGGCGTAAGCATGCTGTCCTGGTCGAAGTCCGTATGGTTGAGTATCTGGAGGGGCATGTCAAGCCACGATGCCATCTTGACCAATTCCTGGAACATTGCGACGTCCACATCCGTTATCTTCTTGTCCCTGTCCAGGTCGCCCTTAAGGGGGGAGCTTGTGTCGAAATCGAGGCATATGCCCCCGCCTATGCCCCCGAACCACTTGCCACCGACCACATTCACAAGACATCTGAAATCCTCTTCATCGACAATGGAGTCGCGGTTGAAGTCCGCGCAGGAGACGTACCTCTGCCTCTCGAACCCTTCCGGTGCTGCCAAGACGTACTGGGCCATTATGTAGGCGTCAATCTCATTTAACAAGCCGTCTGCATTCAAATCCCCGACCCTCGAGGACTCGCAAAAGAACTCCAAGGTAGGCCCAAAACCGGAGTTCAGCATGCATTCTATGATTATATCCTCCGTCAGGAAGGTCCCACCGTTCCTGTATTCGGCAAAGCATTTGCGTGCATCCTCCCTTGAGCTACAGGTATCGTCCCTTAAAATCGAGCACTTGTCTGAATGGTTCAGGCCCGGATCCAGGACATAGATGTCGAAATAACGCGAGAAATCCTGGCTCTCGGCATAGACGTAGACTTTGTAAATCCCCTCTTTCCCGGGTGCGTTTAAGGAGGCCTCATAGAACCTGCTGTTGTGGTTCCAGGAAAGCATTGCCTCCAGGCCGTCCAAAAAGGCCGTAAAAAGGTTCGCTCCCGCCACCTCCTCAAGGCCCATGATTAGCCTCATATCCATACTGAATGGCTCACCGGGGGTCAGGACCCTGTGGTCGAGCTTTAGTTGCAATTCCAACTCCGGCGAAATCCTGTTGGAACTGAATTCATACAAGAACGTCCCGCTGTACACCTGCCCTGCCTCCTCTGCCTCCACATAGACCAGAGCCTTGTAGCCCCCCTTGAAGGGTATGCCCACGGTCATCGAGAACCTGCCCTCACCGCCAGAGAGCTGGCCCGCCTGCTTGTAAATCGAAGTCTCCTCATGCTCGAAGACCAGTATGACACTGCTCGCGCGCAGGTTTTTGACCAGCTTGCCGTCTAGGGTTATCTCAAAATTCAGTTTTATGGATGTTGCCTCCCCCTCCTGCGGCAATGGTTTGATTACCAGGTTCGGGCTGGACTGCGTGTAATCCAGGACGGAAAGGTTGAGTACATGAAAGCCTACCAGATTCTTGTAGTTTGCCTTTATCACCAGGTTATAATCGCCCGAAACAGGTGGTGCATTGAATTCTGAAATCCAATAACCAAACCCGAAGGGGATCTGTGCTACAACCAAGGCGGATATTACAAGGATGCATCCGGAGCTCTTTCTCAAAAGATTATTTATGGGGCTGGCGCTCATTGTGGTCCTTGGGCTTCGGGGGAGTATAAATCCTTGTAGAGCATGGACATCATGTTGCCGCCCTGCGACATCAGCGGACCCAGGGCGCTGACAATGCCTGAGAGAGCCATCCCAGCAGGGCCGGGGATCATGCCGCACATGCCGCCCACTGAGCTGAGCAGTGAGCTCATCATCTGGGTACCCATCTGTATGTATGGTGTGGGATCGAAACACTTTGCATCAGTTGCTATGCAGTTGTTGTCATAACCGTCCCCGCACAGGGTGAACTTGTCCTCATGAGGCAAGTCCCCGGGGTCATACCAGTTCCAGTTCTCACCATCGTAGGCGCATTTTATAGTTGTCCCTTTACATGTGAATTCCTTGCACTCGTTCTCGGGGCTGCACTGTGGCTCCGGGACGGTCAGCCAGCCCTCTTCTTCCCCGTCCTTGGATGTAATCTTCCTGCAGACCAGATATTTGTCGTCCTCTATCCCTGGCGACAACCCGCCGTCCTCGTCCCACTTCTGGTTGCAGGGAGTCTTGGAGTTGCACTGGCAACGGTCCTCTGCCGGGTCCTCGCTGGTCTTGTCCACCAGGCCATCGCAGTCGTTGTCCCTGTTGTCGCCGCATATCTCCTGCTCGTGGAAATAGCCAGTGTTGGCTGTGGCGCACTGCAGGCAGTTCTCCCAGTAGGCCTCCTTGTCCCCCGAGAGATAGCTGGTTATGCACCAAAGATCACCTTCGTCTATGTTACTATTCTTATTGACGTCTGCGCATGACATCTTGACCGAAGACCGAGGTATGAAATCTATCCATATGAGCAACATGAGTATTTCATCCACCTCCGATATCATCTCGTCGGCGTTTATGTCCCCCCTTATGCCCATGCACTCGTCCATGTTGTAGATGGCCACGCACTCCGAACCAGTAGAAGGCCTTGTGGGCTGTTCTGCCTCTCCGGAATAGCTAAGGCCCATGAAGCTCCTTAAACAGGAAAGGTCTGTGTCGTCCAAGGTCCCGTCCTGGTTGAAATCCGCGAATCCGAGCAGGTCCTGCGGGACCGGGGCGCCGTTCATGGACATTTCTACTATCTCCTTCATCTTGGACTCATCTTCGCTGTTTATCTCAAGGTCGCCGACGAAGTCGCCTTTCAGTATCGAATCCATTGTGTAAGTGGTACAAAAGCCTCCGCCTACTCCTCCCTCATATTCGCCGTCTATGACCTTCCGCATGCATTCCACATCCATCTCGTCCACTACCCCGTTGAAGTCGAAGTCCGCGCATGCGATATATTCGGCCTTGCTTGGTTGGGGCAATATCTGGTTCTCCATTATGAAGATGTCGGCCTCGTCTATCTGGCTGTCACCGTCAAAGTCGCCTCTGGACGCCCTGGTGCATAACAGGGGTATCACCGGGGGGACGCCTGCGCTCAGGATGCAGTCTATGACCTGGTTCTCGTTCAAGGGGCTTTGCCCTGACTTGTACTCATAAACGCACCTCCTGGCTTCCACCATGGAGTTGCACTGAGAATCCGGAGCGGGACAGCTGGGGGCCTTCTGCAGGGTCGTGTCCACGACGAATATATACTGTCTTTGGGACAGGCTCTGCTCTGCGGCGTATACCACAAGGTCATATATGCCCTCCTTTTCAGGAGCCGGTATGGTCGCAGTATAACTGTTGATTGAGTCGTCCCAGACCATCGAATACCTGTCCTCATAGAGCATTATCTTCAGTATGTTCATGCCAAAGAGGTCCATACCCCTGAATGTCAGGTTGGCATAGACGTCAAAAGTCTCCCGGGGGGTGAATATCCGCCCAAAAAGGACTGATCCGAGCTTGAGCTCCGGGGAGGGATATGCGGAAAAGAACGGGCTGGCGAAGCTGCCGCTGTAGACCCTTTCGTCGACTTCGGTCTCCACATATGCCCTAGCCAAGTACTCGCCAGCGAACGGGACATCAGCCATCGTGGAGAAGACCCCGCCACCGCCAGAGAGGGAATCTGCTGTGAAATCAAGCTCGCTTCCGCCGTAGAAAAAGGATATTGTGACATCGCTCCTCACCAGGTCCGAAACCGGCTCCCCGTCGACAGTAACCTTGTATTTCAAGGGTATCGGGGGCTCGCTGACAAGGCTCTTGACAGGGGATATCTTAAGCTCGGGGCTGTTTGAGACGAAATCCACCAGCCTGAGGGTCATGGGGTAAGAGCCGACAAGCCCGCGGTAGTTAGCGCGCAGAATCACATTGTATATCCCCGTATTGTCTGGCGCGGCAAACTCGGACTCCCAGCGCGCGAAGCCGGGGGGCATCTGGGCCGTTAGAAATAAGATCGCTACAAAGGCGCATCCTGATGCCTTCCCCGGGCTTCTCATTTTGATGGTAATTGGGTGCTCACTTAATAGGTACTATTAAGAAGCTCTGGTTAAAAATATGAGTATATTGGAGGAGTTTATGAGCAAAAAACAAAAAGAAGGATGGGGTTAAAGTTAGCCAGGAGCACATGGAGTCTCGTCTATCCGGCCGTCGCAATTGTTGTCCCAGCCGTCGTTGCAACGCTCCGCGTTAACCCTCCATGGGTCCTGTTCCTTGTAAAAGTTGAAGACATCCTTTTCTATCCAGCCGATTGTCTCGTCATCCAATCTAGTGCAGTAGAATTCGCAGTATGTTGCAGTTATACCGTCTACAGTCACAAACTGCGTGCAAATATCAAAATCGACAATATCCGCTTGACATGGCCCTTGGAAAAATACAAAACAAAAGATATGAAAGAACACTGTAAGCCAATTCACTTCCAACCATCTAACCTCAGATCGTCTTTGTGTCTCGCCCTGAACCTGCACTACCTTGCACTGGTTGTCTATGTTGCACTCGAACCCCAGCCTGCTTTCTTCGTCTGGGTCATCATCTACCGGGACCTCTGGCGTCACCCAATCCCAGCCGTCAAAAACAGGGGTTCCAGTACGGGCAGAACCTAAGTTCCTGCAGACTTTGTAGCCGTCCGGATCATCTAGGTCGAGCCCGAGATTGGCATCATCTTCCCAGTACAGGTTCCAGGGCGTAAGTGCCTTGGCTTCACTACAGATGCACCTATCGGGTTTGCTCTCATCTTTTTGGTAGTAATACAGGTCCCGGTAGCCGTCGCAATTGTTGTCCCATTCGTCGTTGCATATCTCACTGTCCGGCCAGAACACTTCGGAGGGCATATTGCCCGGCTCGCCCGGGCTATCACAACCATGGCATTGGGTCATATAGGAAGTAGACGAGTCGCCATCGACAAAAATAAGCCGCAGGCACGTTAGGTCTGGTTCGGTAAGCTGACCGTCGATTTTCAAGTCCCAACAGTCTATGGGGCTCTCATCCTTTTTTAATAAAGCTGGGTCAAGAATATTCGGATAACCCTCGCCCAGCACAAATTGGTACAACACTTCATCCTGGGACCCACGAGGCCCCTTTGAGTCTCGGAGACCATTACTGTTCAAGTCGCCTTTTTCGCTGCTAGCAAGACATACTGGTTCCACGCCCAGATTTATGCCAAAATATATCTTGAAGCAGTCATTTCTTAGCTCCCTCGGTGGCAAAACTTCACCCAGACGGTCCTTGAAGCCCACCAGGCAGTCGTAATCCTTAGAATCGACGACCGCGTCTCTATTGAAATCCATAATAGATTCTATTATGGGTACCCAATCGGCGCCCGAGTCTAATGCTCCCCCGTCAACAAAGCCCATAAGCCTATTGAAAACATCGACGTCGCCCTGTGTGAGGGCACTCTCAGAGCCTGCTGTCATCTGGTCATAGTTGCCTTCCAGCACCAAATCCGCCTCAGACGGCAAAGCTGCGCAGATTACCCCTCTCATGGGCTCTTTGCAGCTCTCCCCGTCTTTCTCTCCAGTATTCAGTTCTGGTTCTGCAAGAGAGTAGTCACCGTCCAATACCTTGTCC
>JAFGQM010000065.1 GCA_016935655.1 Candidatus Altarchaeota archaeon
ATCAGTCTCTCCCGCCTTTCCTTCTCCTCTGGCGGTCCTTTCAGCAGGAAACTGCTCTTGAATAGTTCCATCATGCACCAACCATCTTCAACAATTCATCCACCTTCTTCTCGTCAGGCTTTGTTATACCATACTTCTTGAGCACTTCCTCCTTGTTCAATCCAGCGCCCTTCACAGCCGCTGTAGGCTTGGCCTTCGCCGCCTCCTTTTCCTCGACCAGCAGGCGTTCGTTGAAGGTATCCGGTATCATGGCCGAGACATCCTCAACAGTGGGCACCTTGCTTAGCAGCTGTTCCTTGTTGAACCCCCTTGTGAGCTCTATGTCCTTGGGGCTTAGTTCGTATAAGTCGAAGAGTCCTGGTGCAGCGCAAGAGTTTAGTATCCTGGGGAGTGCGTCGTCCCCTGCAATGGTCTTGTTCTGGCTCAGGTAGCCATACTCGGCAGCTATTATATCGCCTGAGCTGAGCAGCAACATCCCCTCCTCGACGCCGTTATTGGTCATTATGTCCAGTGCAATGTACCCGTTGATCTGTTTTTTCTTCAGGGCTGCAAGCAATTTGCGGAAATCCGAACTGCCTAGCTCCATGTTTTCCCCAATCGGGCTGCCCAGCGGTATTTCCATTGTCCTATTTTCCCTGTTTGAGTCTTAAAAACGCTAAGTCAGCTCGATAAAGCGGTCCACGCTGTTTATCAAACTCTCGCTGAGGTTCCTTCTCACGCCTATGGCTATCGTGTTCTTCCCGTGCTGCTTGGCCTTCATTATGGGCGGCTGGAAATCCCCGTCGCGGGTGACCACGCATATGGTGTCGATGTTCGGGTTGTAGACCGCCTCCATGACCTCGACTGCCAGGGCCACGTCCGGGTCCACGGGTGTTATCACGCTCTCCATGCCCACACTGCTGACTGCCTCTATCAGCTTCTCGGGGGCGAACTGGTTCAGGAAGACCTTGGCTATGGCTATCTTGCCTATCTTCTCCACCTCCATCTTGAGGTCTTCCAGATCAAAATTGAACTCCTTTCTCAGCAGATTGGGGCCGTCCACAAACAGGGCTATCCTGTTCGAGTCCTTGCCCAGCCCAAGCTTTTCTTTGACGTCCTTTATGTATGGGACCGCGACTTTCATTTTAGTTGATGAAGACGTAAGTTTAGAACCTTTTAAAATTTCAAGTAGTAACTTTAGCTATAAATAAATAAAAACTGAGGGAAAATGAGTGTCAAGATTGTTGAAGTGAGGGAATTGAAAAAAGGGAACTATATAGTAATCGACAACGAGCCATGCAAGATTGTTGACATGTCATCATCAAAGCCCGGAAAGCACGGCGCTGCAAAGGTCAGGATAGAGTCCTTCGGGCTCTTCGACAATAAAAAACACTCATTGCTCACCACCGGGAGCGACAAGGCCGAGGTACCGATAATCGAGAGAAGGCCCCACCAGGTCCTGTCCATAAGCGGGAATATGGCACAGCTTATGAACATGGAGACCTATGAGACGCTGGAGCTGCTCATACCCGAGGACATGAAGGAAAAGGTCCAAGAGGGCGGCGAGATCCAGATAATGGAAGCGTTGGGCAAGAAGTCGATGGTCGAATAGGCTTATTTACTTCTTCTGGCCCTTTTCTTGGGCTTCTTTTTGATTTTTCTCCTCTTGGGTATGTGGAACCCCACCTGGACACAGGGTATCCTGCCTACCAGGTCCCTTTCGATTATCCCCTGTATGCTCTTCTCAGGGGGTTTCCTGACAGAGCTCAGCATATCGATACCTTGGGGTAGCTCCTTACCCAAGGAGCTCCTTACATTCTCATCTATCGCGGGAAAGTCAGAGGAGGCAATAAGCAAAGAGCCGATGGGGTGCGTCTTGGAGCCTTTAAGCTTGCCCAGGAGATAACGGACCGCAGTCCTGTGGGTGCCGTCTGCCACGTATACATAGCCCGGAGCGCCAATGACAGTCTTTTTCCCCTTTCCCCCCGGCATGTTGCGGTGCTGGGTTATGATGGGCATGGAGGCCAGGTCGGGGTTCTTCACGACCGCACAGAATTTGGCGGGGTTCAGCCCGTGCACGGGCTTGATACTCCTTGGGTCTATCCGGAAGACCATGTGGCTCCCTACCGCATACGGGCGCCTAAAGAGGAATTCCGAATCAATCCCCCGGCTCCTCATCTCTTCAACCTGCCTTTGCAGTAAGTTCAGATGCCTGTCATAAAGGGCCATTTGCGACTGTCTTAATTCCCTCAACCTTTCTTTGGGTTCTAACTCGAGTGCAGGCCGGGTCCTCATGGAGGTGAACTCCACCCCCGTAGGCAGTTCCCACCAGTCCCTGAAACGCCCGCATGCCCTGCATATGGGCGGCTGCATCTCTATATCAGGACCCCCCCTTATCCCGACATAGGCGTCGGGGTCCATATTGAATCTGACCTTTAATGTCTTGGTCACCCTCCTCCTGCCTTCCCTATTAAGGGCTTGCGAGAGTTTTTTTATCTCCCGCGGGTCGTAGCCTATTCCCCCCTCCCTAAAGAATCTTTCGACTGTCTGGTGGTCGCCCCCCTGCCTAAGTATGCCCCTGACAATCCTTTGGATGCCTCCGGGCCTCCTTTGCCTCCTGAGATTAGCTATCCACTGATAACCCTTAAGTTCTTCTAATCTTGGCTGATTAGGGTCTTGCCCCCTCTTGGTTTTCCTTGTCCCTTTAGTTCCCTTTTTGACCCTTTCAGCCATCTGTCTGTTCCAAGCCCCATTCCTTTAGAAAGCGTGAATGGCTCCTTTTACTTAGAATAAGCTCCGACAGTTTTCTAAGTTCTTCCTTGGAGATTTCCCTCTTTCTGAACTTTAGTCCAAGCTCGATAATCCTTGACTCAACGGGTGTCTTACACGCCTGTATCAGCTTTTCCGGGGAGGTGGTGTTGATGGCCTCGGGCACCCCGAGGTTTTTTGCG
>JAFGQM010000066.1 GCA_016935655.1 Candidatus Altarchaeota archaeon
GACCAGTATCTCCCTTAGCACTATACTGCCTCCCTCACCCTTCTTACTTAGACTCGTGGCAAGCCAGGCATATTCCACGGTCACAAGTATTGTCAGGGTCCAGACTACCAGAGAGAGCACACCCATGACATTATCGTGCGTGGGCTGAAGAAAAAGGAATATTATGGTGAGTGTATAGATGGGGCTAGTGCCTATGTCCCCGAAGACAAGACCCATGGATTTTATGACATTTGTTGTAGTGGTTTTGAATCTCTTAGGGAAAGTCATGATACCGCCTATCTTGTTTGATTTGCAAGAAAGTCTCTGGTTGATATACGAATAAGATTCTCATTTAGAGGCTTTATAGAGAAAAACGGATAGGAGAGGGGCAGGAGTTCGAGTACACTGATGTCAGCGGGGTGAGGATAATACATTAACTTGGGTCTATTATGCGCGCAAAATCTAATCCAGTAGGGGTTTCATCTGGTTACACTGCAAAACATCCGGGGTCAAGAGCGCTCTAACGAATCAGCATCTAGCTTTCTTGGCTTCCTTCTTCTTCCTCTGCCTTTTAAGGTCCCTCTTTGACATGGACATGTTTTTCGCCTCCGGATTTAAAGGGGGTGGAGGATATAAAGGTTACACCACAATTTTTATACGATCCCCGATAAGTTTTAAATGAAATCGAGCCTCATCCATCTGGCCTTCTGTATCCTGGCCCTTCTTTCACTGGCTTCAGCGGAGACCCTGTGCGCATCTAGGGGCGGCGAGGTTTCAAACAACCTGAAGGTTACCGAATTCATGGTTACTGGGAACGAACCCACGCATGTTGGCGACAGGATCAACGTTGAATTCACAATCACAAATGTGGGTAGGGACACAATAGAGTTCTCGGACCAGGGGATATTCGCAGCGTATAGGGACCCGAGCGGCAAGAAAGGCGCCTTTGGGAATGCGATGGAGTCCAGGAGCCTTGCGACAGGCGAGAGTGCCGAATTTGAGGCCCGGCTGGAACTGGACATGGTCGGGGAGTGGGAGATATGGCCCTCCTTTTGCCTAAAGGAAGAATCGACCCTAAATTATATCCCGCCTACCTGCGCGCCCGAGAACTGGCTGGATTGTGAGATCGACGCAGAAGCTTATGAAGAGGCGATGATCAAGATAGAGACCAGCTGGTCGCATACCGCCTATGGAGAGAATTCCCCGATAGAGTTTATAGTCTTCGCCGGGGGTACGAACCCCATAGAGGAAACGCGGATATACCTCAACAACGGGCTTGTTAAAGGCAGCGACGGCCAGACCTGCATCTACACTGGAGGCCCTTATTACGGCGTGTTGAATTTCAAGGGATGGGCAAAGGACTCACTGGGGAACACCAACACTTCGGAGGAAAAGATACTCCTTCCGATAAAACAAATGGAAATCCCCAACGCCACCCAGGAAATCCAGCCTATCCCAAAAGGAGCATTTGATGTTGCGGACGGAGATATGGACGGGGTGATGAATGCGGATGACGAATGCCCAAACACCCCCAAGGACTCCGAAGTGTATGAGAACGGATGCAGATGCAAAGACTCGGGTAATAGCTATTACATACCGGGAACCGCGACGATCGCGCCGAGTAGCGACCCAAGCCTGTCGACCGACTACTGTACAAATGATAACGCACTGATGGAGTATTTTTGTAATGACAAGGACCAGCTCGATGTCATCAAAATCTACTGCCCGAACGGCTGCTTTGAGGGGTTATGTATTTGTGATGATTCAGACGGTGGGAAAAACTATTTTAAGAAGGGCTCGCTAATTGTCGAGAGACCCGCCGACATCTTCCCAAAACCCAGCTTAGTTTCACTGACCCGTACGGATGTCTGCCTCTCGGATACCGAGCTTAGGGAATATTACTGCATGCTCAATGGACCCACCAATACAACCGTGGAATGCGAGTTCGGCTGCACAGAGGGGAGATGCATATGCTATGACAGTGATATAGGCTATAACACCGGCGTCAAGGGGAAGGTAGGCGGCAGCGATAAGGAAGACTACTGCAAGGACGAGAAGACGCTGGTAGAATATGATGTAGAGGACGACTGGGAGAAATGCATCGTGACTGAGAACATCCACAAGTGTAGCGATTCATGTAGGGAAGGAGCCTGCCAGCCTCCCACCTGCTCCGACGGCCTCAAGAACAGCTGGGAGGAAGGCATCGACTGCGGGGGGCCGTGCCCGGATTGTGCGGATTGCAACACTGGCGCGATATACGCCCCCGATGACGGCAAATGTAAGGAAAGCTGGCCGACAAACGACGGGGATAACAGATGCTTCAACAGCTGTGACGACGCCTGCGACCTCTATGAGGTCTGCAGCCCTGACTTGGATTATATAATAGAGGAAGCGCTAGAATGCTGCGAGGAGGCGGTGGACAACTGGTTCTGTAAGAATGCAATAAACTTTGGCGGCGGGAACTTAAAATCATGCCTGGCCCACTATATAATAGAAGGCCTTGGCCCTGTGGCGCTCTGGATGCAGAATTACTTCGAACCAGAGCTCTGTTGCTCTGCAGAGTGCGCAAACAATGTACTCTTCAATAGCTGCCAGCCAGATGTGCTCTTCAACGCCAATGTCCAAGCCTTGCCATGCACCAACGCCATCCCAAACCACAACTGGGCAAGCGACACTAATATGAATCAGAACACCTGCAAGTTTCTGGATCTTCCTGCACACGCCTCTATAAACGTTATAGAGACGGGCACCTGCTGTGATTATGCCGTAGCAGTTGTCACATTACTTAGGAAGGCCGGCTATGAGAAAGACGAGGTCTTCAGCCTCTGCGATGGCGATCACTGTTATAACCTGGTAAAATTCCCGGGGGATGTGAAATACCACTTCGTGGATACCACGGGCAACAGAGCCCCTCCGTATGTGCAGGGAGGACTACCGGGGGGTTATGACTACTGCACTAAATCCGCCGGACATACCTGCGCAAACGACGCGTGGAGTGGCAAAAGACCAGACACTGGAGACATATATGGATGCTAAAATCGGGATCGTAGGGATTATGATAGCAGTTCTCTTGATCCTCCCGACTACAAGAGCTCAGATATCTGTTGGAAGGTCAGTCGCGGAGGAAGTAGTCATGGGGAGCCCGATGCTGGTTGAACTGAGGATTGCCAACGACGGAAACCTTACGCAGGAGGTGACAGTCGAGGAAAGGATTTTCATCCCGGCCGATTATATGGAACCGCAGGCGCCCAAGACAAAGAACTGGGAAGGCCTATCAGTTGAATACCTTGAATGGAACATCAGCCTGGAGCCTGGCGAGGCCGAGACCCTAAGCTACATAATAAGGCCCACTACCCCGGGAATATTTGGCTTTTCCCCGACTATCATCCACGGCCAGTCCGTCAGCTACGGGGAAGGCGATAGGATACTGGTAAGATGCGTTCCTGATGGCAAATGCGACCCGGGCGAGAACTTCATGAACTGCGAGGACTGCACGACGGGTAGGGAGGATGGTACATGCGATTACAAGGACGACGGCCGCTGCGACCCGGACTGTGCGGAAGGATATGATCCTGACTGCGAAGCTCCCAAGCCTCCTCCGAGTACTACGCCACCGGCGACCCCTGCAAAGTCTAGGGAGGATACACTGATTTATGTAATAGTTGTAGTGGTAATAGCCGCACTACTGGTTTTGGCCCTGGCCCTTCTTATGGTCAGGAAGAAAAAGTCGAAAGCCGCTAAAGGCGGGAACAAGACAGAGCCCCCTAACTAAACCAGTCAGGGTATAACCCGGTCTTTATTTCTGCCATGCCCGCCTATGATTGTTGTTATCGACTAGACCCTGTCAAGGCGTCCCTCGCATAGACCTTCACATTTCCGACAGGTCGTTTTATATTGATTAAACCGAAAAAAACATGGACCGGAAGAAGACTGCAGTGATGTGCTGTTTGGCCTTTATGGCGGTGGTCTGGAGCTTCTTGTCCTTCAGGTATTTCCAACGCGGGGATGTCGAGGGAGGTTTTATCTTCCTGATTATTGTTGTGGCAGTGTTAATCCTGACGTTTGCGAGCAGCAAAGGCTACCTGAAGAAATAAAAGGGCAAGGTATTTGCGCGCGGCCCGAAGGCCGGCGCGTCACCCCCAGGCCTTGCCCAGACCCCGGAACCTATGCGGAATGCTTGCTCGAGGGGTGCCAGTCAGGGATTCCATAATCCTCGTCGCCCGGCAGGTCCTTGTCCTCTATCATGTCGTCATCAATATCAAAGACCCCATCACCGTCATTATCCAGGTCTAACAGGTCTATCAGCCCCTCACTGTCCGTGTCCTCGAAGAACAGCTTCGAGACTCCTTCAGTGAGGACTTTGCCTTCCACTAGGCAGTCCGGGGCCCATCCCTTTTGGCCGGTCCAGATGTCGACCGTGCCCTGGCTGCAGCCGAACTTCAGCTCGCCAGTGTCCTCACCTGGCTTGCAGAACAGAATCTGCTCGCAACTGCAGCCGTAGGTCTGCTGCAAGTCCAGATTGGAGCTGTCATAGTGGTTCGGCCTGAGTTCGACGCTTGCATAAGAGGGGGAGGTCCCCACACACTTGTCGTCAGTACAGTCATTGATGCCGTCTGCATCAAGGTCGGCGTTGTCCAGAACGCCGTCGCAGTCGTTGTCCACACCGTCGCAAATTTCCGGGACCGGTTCTCCCGGGACACATATATCTGTTTCCACTCCCAAGATACATTGCAGCTGGCCCTCGGCATAACACGCACCTATTCCGCAACTTGTGGGCATACCAAGATAATCCTCGTCTGTGAGACCATCACAGTCGTCGTCCACGCCGTTGCAAGTAGTGTCGTCAGGAGCCGGCTGGTTCGGCATACAGGTGTCGGTCTCGACGCCGCCGATGCACGCTGTTGAACCCTCCGCGAAGCAGGCGCCTATGCCGCATGTGGTCGGCAGCGGGATGTAGCCCTCGTCTGTGACACCGTCGCAGTCGTCGTCCAGGCCGTTGCATTCTGAGTCATAGCCCATCGGCATCCCGGGCATGCACGAGTCCACCTCCACACCACTCTTGCAGTGCAACATGCCGGAGGAGGCGCAAACGCCAAGGCCGCACTCTGTCGGCATCGAGACATAGTCGCTGTCCACAAGACCGTTGCAGTTGTTGTCCAGGAGGTCGCAAAGCTCTACTGCCCCCGGGAATATGTCGCCGTTGGAGTTGTCACAGTCGTCAGGCGGGCAGTAGGTGTCAAGATCCTCGTCGACGCCGGAGACTAAGGGACAGCTGTCGCAGGCATCGCCTATTCCGTCGCCGCACTCTCCTACCGTCCAGAGGCAGGCCGGATTGCCGTTCCCGTCCAGAAGCACGTTTTTCTTGCAGTCGTTCTCGGACAGTTCCCCACAAGTCTTCGGGCATGGCAGGGTGTAATGCAAACAGCCGCAGAAGATAGGTGAGTTGCATTCACGCTCGTCTTTCGACTCACAGGCCATGGGGATACAAGCGTTTTTATATATGGGGTTAGTGACGCATATGCCCTCACCTGGCTCGCTGTCCTCCTGCCCGGGATTATAGTCGTCAACGCAGTTGTCGCAGACGTTACCCACTCCGTCGCTGTCAGAGTCGGCCTGGTCCGCGTTCAAATCTTTCACACAGTTGTCACAGACGTCGCCGACACCATC
>JAFGQM010000067.1 GCA_016935655.1 Candidatus Altarchaeota archaeon
TGTCGCCGAGCTTGTTCTCCTTCGCGGCCCTTTTCTGGATGTCCGGGCAGTCCGTCCTGAGCTTCTCGGGCGAGCAGTCGTCCGGATCCAGCCGGTTGTCCTCGCTGTAGAGCGTGTCGCCGAATGCCTTTTTGAGTGTATTGTCCTTGCCCAATAAGTCCTTGGAATCCTCATATTTGACTATGGAGTAAGTGGCGCATTGGTAGAGGCCGCTCCTGAATGCGATTGTGCCTCCTCCCGAAGCCTCCAGGTTCTCCTTGACTCCCTGGTCCCCTATGTTCCCGCTGTTCTTGTTCTCGCCCGTTTTCATGGTGCCCCAAAAGTCCTTCCACTGGTACTTGCTCACATAGGTCTCCTCCTCGCAGTCCGCCCCGGTGTGGAACTCGCTCCCAAGGTCGCCGAAATAGGTGCTTTCTGTGCCCCCCAGAGAGCCATGACCGGGGGCTATCGCCCTTATCCGGTCCTTCACACCGTCGGAGGTTCCGAGAGCATTGAAGTCGTAATCGCACATCAGATTGTCATCGCCGGCCCACAGGTGGCTGTCCTTGTCTATTGCAGGGGTCTTGTAGAGTAACTTTGGACTAGTGCCGTCACAGCCGTAAACATCAGCGAGCACTATCTTGCCCATGGATCCTGAAACCTCCGGTAGCGCCCCATATCGCAGGACGGTAGACCTGTATGCCCAGAAGGGGAGGTCTTTCCTGGATTCTGGACCGGAGCGTAGCTTGTCAAAGAATATCTCAGCGCTCCCGACCACATACAATTTGCCGCCCTTGCCGACATTGGTTATCTCGCTCCCTTTCATGTCCTCGCCGCCCTCTGCGAGGACCAATGGATTGTCTATCCCCCTAAGCTTATTGGCCAAAAGGTCCACTGACGCTTCATCCTCCTTAAACCCGAGTATCATGCTAGTGGCCCAGGGCTCGGTAAGATAATACTTCGGCTCTGAAGCCGAGGAAGGGACGGCAGTGGCATAGATTCTTATATAATCTGAGAGTGCTTTCAGCATCGCACTCTTGGTGCCTCCGGCTATTATCACTGTATTGGGCGGGGAGGGTGAGTAGAACCCCGACCCTTTGAAGTAGACTTTTTCATCTGAGTCCAATAGCAGGTATTGGGTAGTGCCATCCTGCACTTTCAGCGCACGAATCTTTTCTTCAATCGCGGCTGGTGGTGCCCCGCACTCCTCACGCGGGTACCACAGCCTTACCGTAAGAGGAATGGCTCCTTGAGGAAGTCTGGCCCTAATCGAGCCGGTACAGGGCTGGAACTCGCTATCTGCCCTTAGTTCCACGTCCTTATCAGTCTTCCCGAAAAAGTAAAGGTTCGGGCTCACTGAACAAAACGCTTTTTTAGCAGCGCCAAAAGCGTCAGAGTCGTAAGAAGCCGAGCATGTTTCCACCACTATGTAAACGTTATTGGGTACGCCCTGGGAATATGCAGGCTCTGTTAGCAGTAACAGTAGAGCTAGGGTAAGCCCAATGCAAACACGGGTTTTTTCCATGATAAGTTGAAGGATAAAACTATAAAAACATCCCAAAGTATTTTTTAAGGAATATTGTCTAAATCTTCCTGAATTCTTTCGCGATTCAAGATTCTTGAAAAATAGAGACATCTATGGGGATTTAAAAGGGATTTAAAATGTCTGAAGAAAAACCGGAAATAATCAAAAAACCATACGGAAGGGCCAAATTCGAGCCCAATATGAAAGACTACGACAAGGCCAAAAAAGGCTTCAAGTGGGAGGATGTGAAGAAGAACTTCGGTTGGTACACGACCAAGAAGGTCAATATGGCTTATGAGTGCATCGACCGCCATTGCGAGACCGATAAGAAAAACAAGATAGCACTCTATTATGTGAGCGACGACAGGGAGGAGAAATACACGTTCGAGGATCTAAGGAAGGGGTCGAACAAGTTCGCCAACGTCCTGAAGAAGTACGGCATAGGGAAGGGCGACAGGATATTCATCTTCATGCCCAGGAGCCCTGAGCTTTATATTGCCACGATGGGCATCCTGAAGGTCGGGGCCATAGTAGGCCCGTTGTTCGAGGCCTTCATGGAAGAGGCCGTCAAGGACAGGATGCTGGACAGCTCGGCTGTGGCCATAGTAACCACGCCTGAGCTCAAGGGCAGGATCCCCGTGGGTGAACTCCCGGACTTAAAGTATATAATAACCGTGGGTGAGAAGGAGGCCAAGGAGTGGGAGGCCGAGTTCGAGGGCGAGGACGTGTATTATGAGAAGGAGATGGAGGAAGCCTCCGACAAGTTCGACATACAGTGGATGGACCTGGAGGACCCGATGATCCTCCACTACACCTCGGGCTCCACTGGAAAGCCAAAAGGGGTAGTCCACGTGCACAATGCCATGATAGGGCACTACCAGACCGCGAGATGGGTCTTGGACCTGAAGGACGACGACGTCTACTGGTGCACTGCTGACCCTGGATGGGTAACGGGAACGTCCTACGGAATCTTCGGCCCGTGGCTCAACGGTGCAACCAATCTTATCAGGGGGGGAAGGTTCAATGTCGACTCATGGTACAAGACTATACAGGATTATGAAGTCACGGTGTGGTATAGCGCGCCCACTGCCTTCAGATTGCTGATGGCCGCAGGGGACGAGGTCGTCAAAAAATATGACCTTAGCTCGCTGCGCCACATCTGCAGTGTGGGCGAACCCTTGAACCCAGAAGTGGTCTATTGGGGCCTTAAGGTGTTCGACCTGGCAATCCACGACAACTGGTGGATGACCGAGACCGGCGCGCAGCTGATATGCAACTACCCGAGCATGGAGATAAGGCCTGGTTCGATGGGCAAGCCGTTCCCGGGTATAGAGGCGGCTATAGTCGACGACACCGGAAAGGTGCTGCCCCCTTTGCAGATGGGCAATCTGGCCATAAAGGCCGGCTGGCCGTCCATGCTCCGCAAAGTCTGGAACAACGAGGCCAAGTACAACGAGTACTTCAGGCTAAAGCCCTGGTACATAAGCGGCGATTCCGCCTACATGGACAAGGACGGCTATTTCTGGTTCCAGGGCAGGATCGATGATGTGATAAAAACCTCTGGCGAGAGGGTCGGCCCATTCGAGGTCGAATCTGCTCTTGTTGAACACCCCGCCGTCGCAGAGGCGGGGGTCATCGGGAAGCCGGACGCGGTCAGGGGTGAGATAATCAAGGCCTTCATCACCCTTAGGAAGGGGTATGTCCCTTCGGAGGAGCTGAAGGAGGAGATCAGGAAGTTCGTGAAGACCCACCTTGCCGCGCATGCTGCCCCGCGGGAGATTGAGTTCATCGACAAGCTCCCGAAGACCAGGAGCGGGAAGATCATGAGAAGGGTCCTGAAGGCCAAGGAGCTGGGCCTGCCGGTGGGGGATCTTTCGACGCTGGAGGACTGAATCCTCCTCTTTCCTTTTTCTAAGATGACAAACAGGTGGCTTATAGTCGTCGGCGCGCTGATAGTCCAGCTCTGCTTGGGGGCAATCTACGCATGGAGCGTCTTTGTCAACCCCCTCAAGGAAGACTTCGGCCTGAGCACGACCGAGACCCAGATAATATTCTCCCTGGGACTGGCCTCCTTTGCGGCCACAATGATATTCGCCGGGAGGTGGCAGGACAGGAAGGGCCCAAGGATCGTAGCCACCCTTGGAGGCGCCATATTGGGGGCAGGTTATATCCTAGGCAGTTTGAGCGGGGGTTCGTTCTCCTTGTTAGCACTGAGCGTGGGGGTCATCGGCGGGGCAGGAATCGGCCTCGGCTACGTCTGCCCCATAGCCGCCTGTGTCAAATGGTTCCCTGACAAAAGGGGGTTGGTGACAGGCTTGGCAGTGGCGGGCTTTGGCGCAGGCGCATGGGTCTTCGCAAAGCTGGGTGAGATTTTCATCGAAAGTAGCGGAGTCCTGAACGCATTCCTTTATTTGGGTTTTATATTCCTACTCACAGTCGTCATCGGCGCGCAGCTTTTGAAAAATCCGCCCCAGGGCTGGAAGCCCGATGGATGGAACCCTCCCAAAAAGGACAATGCAAAAAGGAAGGAGGATTTCGAATGGAGGGAGATACTGAAAACAAGACAGTTCTGGATGATTTGGATAATGTTCGTGTTCGGCGCGACCGCAGGCCTGATGGTGGTAGGTATTCTAAAACCATTCGGCGAGTTCTCGGGCCTGAGCGCAATCACTGCGGGCTCGGCGGTGGGCATACTCGCGCTGTTCAATGGGGGCGGAAGGATCGCCTGGGGCGCGCTCTCGGACAGGATAGGGAGGGACAAGTCCATGAGCCTGATGTTCGCGCTTCAGGGCGTAATGATGCTGATACTGATGAGTATGGGTTCCGGCGAGCTGACACTTGCTGTCGCTGCCGCATGGATAGGCTTCAACTTTGGGGGTAACTTTGCCTTGTTCCCCTCCGCGACCGCAGACTACTTCGGTACCAAGAACCTGGGCATAAACTACGGCCTTGTTTTCACTTCCTACGGCGTCGCGGGCATAATCGGACCGATCCTAGGGGGGCAGGTGTTCGATCTCACAGGAAGCTACCTGTGGGCATTCATACCCGCAGGCGTAATGTGCTTGGTGGCCGCAGGTTTGGCCTTCTTGTTAAAATCTCCGCAGCACAACCACTAGTGTAACTGCCAGAAGTTACATTTCAGTCTTAAAAAGAGTGCCCAACATTAGTGGATGTATACTAGGTATATATTAAGGTATATTAAGGGCTATTCCATCCAACATTGGCTAGAATGGATGGATGGAATCTAGGCTTGTAATCGCCAAGGGGGGAAAGGCTTTAGGTACAGCCAGGAGGATTCCCAAGGCGCACACAGAAGGATGTTATCGCATCACTGGCGAATGTCTTTGCCTCCAAACAGTATCTATCCGCCTGCTCTGCTAACTCAAGTGAACCCCCCGAGACATCCAACACATCTTTGCCGACGGTATAATACTTGTTGGCTACTCCCAAGTACAAGACAGCCTCTTGCGGACAGGCGGTCCCACAGCCACCGATAAACTGCGGGCCTTCTAGCCTCTCGATGAGGCTATGGGCTTCCCCGCATGTTTTCTCTGCCTGCTCCTTCGGCTTTGTCGAAGTCATCCTGTGACCGGCATAATAGAGCAGATAAGGCACATCCTCGACGTTGCATACCGGGCACAAGACTAAGGCCCTAGGTGGATTTAGTAAATATACGCCGGGGGTACTTATCTCATTATTCTTGTCCGAACCCTCTCTTTTGTCTGCTGTTAGTATGACCCTTGACATCACGGTAGCATCATCCTCAAGCTTTACGTGTAAACTGCCGATTTGCAAATCTTTTGCAAAGACCGGGACCGATATCTTTAATTTGTGGGGCCCATGGGTATCTGTCAATGTCCTGCCGTCTTTCAGGGTCAGCTCAACGAGGTCGGGATCATTCATTATGTCCTTGATCCAGATATCGTAATCTATCTTATTTTTCCCCCCCGCTATCTGATCCGAGCAATCATCGCCGTAAGAGGGGTCAGCATAGTTCGTGATGTCCGTCACTTCAACGTCAAACTCGTACTCAA
>JAFGQM010000068.1 GCA_016935655.1 Candidatus Altarchaeota archaeon
ATTAAGTCTTTTTTTCTTAAAAAGCATAAACATACCATGAATATCGGTTTCTTCACAGATACGTACTTCCCACAGATAAACGGCGTCAGCTATACCATCCAATTATGGAAGAGGGAGCTGGAGAAGCAGGGGCATGACGTCTTTGTCTACTACCCAAAGTGCGAGGGCTATAGTCCGAAGAAGAATGAAGTGCCCATGGCGTCAATCCCGATAATGTTCTATAGGGGTTACAGGCTAGGGCTGCCGGATAAGAAGATGCCAGATAATCTGGATATAGCACACCTGCACAGCCCGTTTTCCATGGCTGCCTATGGCCTGGGCGTGGCGAAGGACAGAAAGATTCCAGTGGTATTGACTTACCACACCCCTGTAGACATGTATGCGCAGAATGTCTCATCCCGGGAATATGTGCAGGAAAGTTTAAGGATATTCTACGAGCTTTGGGAGAGAAAGCTCTTTAAGCGGTGCAATCTGGTTACCGCCCCCTCCAACGCCATAAAGGAGAAGCTGAGTGGATTACGGGGGGACGTTATCGTCTTTTCCAATGGGATAGACACGAATTTCTTCAAAGAGCAGTCGCCCAAGGAGTTCTTGGAGGATTACGAAATCCCGGAAGGGAGGGTCATCGGATACGCGGGAAGGCACTCCTATGAGAAACATGTCGAAGACCTTATAAACATTGCTGACAAGTTCGACGGCACTATACTCATAAGCGGTGACGGCCCGGTAAGGGAAGAATTTGAGGAGATGGCGAAGGGGAAGAAGAATGTAAAGTTCTTGGGTTTCCTGCCGCGGGAGAGGATGTGCGAGTTCTATTCAGCCCTTGACATACTGATTCTCCCGTCAACCGCCGAGACCCAGGGGCTTGTGGTGCTCGAGGCCAATGCCTGCGGAACACCGGTGGTGGGTGCAGATGCACTGGCATTGAAAGAGACTATAGAAAACGGCGTAAACGGCTACAGATACAAGCCAGGTGATTCGAACGACCTCTTGTCAAAGATATGGAGGATCTATAGGGACATGGAGCGGTTAAAGGGCTCAAGCAAGGAATACGCAAGGAAGCATTCCGTGGAGAACACGGTCAAAACGCTTATAGAACTTTATAACGATCTTAGAAAATGAAGGTTTGTCTTTATCTGGAAGCCAATGATCTGCTTGGGCAAAGCGGGATTGGAACGGCCATCATAAGGCAGCAACAGGCCCTGGAAAAAGCAGGTGTCGAGTTCACGACCAACCCGGCCGACAAGGACTACGACCTTATACACATAAACACCTTCCTGCCGAAATCCCTCCTTTATGCAAAAAGGATGAAGAAACAGGGGAAGAGGGTCATACTACACGCGCATACACTCGACGTGGACACCAAAAACAGTTTCACCCTCAGCAATGAGATCATGCCCTTCCTGAAGAGATACCTAAGATACTTCTACTCCCAGGCAGACCATATAATATGCCCCAGCGAGTATGCAAAAAACATGCTCATTCAATACGGTTTAAGGAATAATATGAGCGTGGTGAGCAACGGGGTGGACCTCGGGAGATTCTCGTTCGATGAAAAGAAAAGGGCAGCATATAGGGAAAGATACAATCTTGAGGGAATGGTCCCCTTCTCCGTAGGGCACGTCTTCCTCAGGAAGGGCGTAAGGAGTTTTGTCGGAGTGGCCAAGAGTTTCCCCAACACCTTCGTCTGGTTCGGCAAGGTCTACAGTAAGTTCCTTGTTAGCTCCAGGGAAGTGGAGGAGCTCATCAGAAAGAGACCTGAAAACGTGATTTTCACTGGCTATGTGGACGACATACTGGCCGCCTACTGCGCAGGGGATGTATTCTTCTTCCCCTCCCAGGCCGAGACGCAGGGCATAGTAATCCTAGAGGCGATGGCCTGCGAAAGGCCCGTTTTGATTAGGGACCTGCCTGTATTCGACGGCTGGCTGAAGCACGACCATGACTGCCTGAAGGCCAAAAACGACGAGGAATTCGTCCTTTATCTGGACAAACTGATTAATGAGGGGGGTTTAAGGAAAAGGCTCGTCTCAAACGCCAAGGAGACGGTGAAGGAGCACTCGCTCGAGAAGGTGGGATTAGAGCTTAAGTCAGTTTACGAGAAAGTGTTGGGATCATAAGATGCCGCCGGGAAAAAGACCTTTGGACGCGAAGGCGAGAAGCCTGAAAAAGCTGAGGAACGCCAGCAGAGGAATTCTGAGGGCTATCGAGTCGGGCAGGAGGGCGCCACATGGGCCTTTTCTTGGTCTGGAGAGGGGCAGAGCTGCCCATATATTAAGGTATGAGATGGGTGTTAAGGACAGCAGTATTATAAGGAGGGTGCAGCAAGAGGTTTCCCGAAGATATAAAAAACCTACCGAGGAGGAACGGATCGCCAGATTCGCAAAGGCGTTATTGGATGTGGAAAAACATGGTTCACGGATGGCTAACGTAGTCCAAGACGGGCGAATAGATGGAATTGATACCATATTTAGGGAGAGAATAAGGGGGGTCCTCGGGGCGAATGGGGGGGAGAGGTTTTGGAAACATTTTAAATCAAAAAGGTATTACTAAGATGAGGGTAGCTATGTTCTCTGACACCTACTGGCCGCAGAACAACGGTGTGGCCACAGCCCTGTACCACATACACAATGCAAAGAAGTGCTGGGAGGATACTATCTTCTCGCCAATCGAACATAAGGATGTCATAACTGTCAAGGGATTGCCATTTCTGTTCTCATATGATTACAAAATAGCTCTAAACACCGGATGGCAGCTTAGGGGGGTCATCGGCGATGGAGAATTTGACGTAGTGCACAACCACACACCCTACAACATGTTCTACTATGGCTACCGGGCGTCTAAGATGCTGGATCTGCCATTGGTGGGCAGCTTCCACACAGACCCTGCGGCCGTCTTTGGATCACTCATCTCCACGGAAAGCGAAGTGGGCAAAGTGGCCACCAGGCTGACATGGAAATACCTGATCAAGTTATATAACCGATGTGACAGTATAATAGCGCCTTCGGAATGGGCCAAGGGCGAGATCCTGGCACGAGGGATAAGGGGGAACGTGGAAGTGGTCCCAAACGGCATCGACACGAAAAAATTCAACCCCCATGTGCAAACGGACGAGTTTTTGGAGAAATATTCGATACCAAAAGGCAAGAAGATAGTTCTTTTCTGCGGCCGCCTACACAAGAAAAAGAGCCCAGAGACCTTCGCGCGCGCGGCCAAGGAAGCGAGTGGTGACGCTGTCTTTGTCGTGGTGGGCAAGGGAGCGCTCGAAGGCAAATTGAAGACCATAACAAGGGGCAGGGACAATGTGATATTCACGGGATATGTGCCCGAGGATCTGATGCCGCAGGCCTTCGCAGCAGCAGACATCTTCGTGATGCCCTCAGAGATGGAAACACAAGGCCTGGTCTTGGCGGAAGCGTTGGCTTCGGGGGCGGTCGGGATATCCACCGATGTTGGTTCAGCCAGGGAGATACTCAGTGATGAGCTGATTATACCCAATGGGGACCATCAAGCCCTTGCCGAAACAATCGATTATCTGCTTGAAAACGACACGGAAAGGGGGAAAATAGCAAAGAAACAGAGGCAATTGATTGAGGAAGAGTTCTCCATAGAAGCTATGATCGCTAAGCTAGAGTCGTTATACAAAAGGGTAGCGTAGGGAATAGATGGGGTCGCCGAGATTTGAACTCGGGTCAGCAGGTATCTCCATGCGAAAAGCGCTTATACCCGCATCTCATCATCGCCCTTACGGGCTCTGTGCTCCAAAGTCTTTTCTTTTTGGGATGAAACACTTTTTCTTTTCCAAAAGAAAAAGGGTTCTCTGGAGCCTGCGAGGATGGCCTGACTACCCCACGACCCCATCAACAAGCCCTAATCTTTTCAGGTCATATAATAAAAACACTGTTGCCCCCGGAAAGGTTTTTATTTGGCTAAACCTAAATGAATGGCAAATCCTGTAAAGGAGAGGGGAAAAATGATCAAAGATTCGAGCAAGTACTTCTATATATGTGATGGGAAGGTCCTAAAAAGCCTAGGTGACCTGAAAAAGGCTCTAGCGAGTATGCCAGACGACGTGTACAACTACCACGCAAGCAGGGATGATTTTGCAAAGTGGGTTGCCGGTGTTCTGAACAAAAAGGCACTTGCAAAGAAGATCAGCGGGGCCAATAAGCAGCAGGCACTCCAGGCCTTGGGCAAGTAAAATCCATTTTTAGGTGGGCGCCCATAGAACTTGATTTATTTTATGCCCTATTTTTATATTTTTCGAAGACCCTTTCAGGCCCAAGATACCTCAGATACACGCTCTTGACCCGGCCGTCCTCACGACAGGTCTCGTATAGATAAAGGTAGGTCTTCCCCTTTATGGTCTTCTTCCTTATATGCGCCATTTAGAAATTTGTTAGGTACTACAACTCTTTACAATATTAAGAAAAACCGATAGGTTTTTATACCCATTCCCATTATATTTAGGTACTACTAATAAAAAGTGCAATCCAACAAGCCAAAAACTTACCACCCCCAAAATTAGCAACAAATCAGTTCTCGGGAGGTTCGCACTTACCCTCCCTCAGTTTCATCCGGAGAAGAACATTAGTGAGATCCGCAAAGCGAATCCTTTTCTTTCGTCAACGTTTCTTTTTCAAAAAGAAAGGTTGGAACGGACCCGCCGGGATTCGAACCCGGGATCTACAGCTTTCTCTGAAGCAGAATTCGCGAAGCGAATTCCCTTCTTTTGGTGAAGCTTTTCTTTTCAAGAAAAGGTTCCTAGAAGGCTGTCGCCCTATCCTGACTAGGCTACGGGCCCAGGGTAGATTTAGTAGCTCTGGGAATTTAAATCATTTACCCCCGGTTTTAGGGGCGCTAGGAAAGGATTTGTCGCAGAGCTCACCGCCTATGGCCCAGTCGCTCTTCTTGACATCCTCGAAGACAATCCATACGTGCTCTCTGGGCGTCCCTGCAACCTCGCAGAAGTCCTTGGTCATAGCTTCGGCAAGCCTTTCTTTCTGCTCTCTTGTCCTGCCTTCCCACCAGCTGACGCGTATCACAGGCATTTCTTTTCCCGAAGCTTTTCTTTTCTAAAGAAAAGGCTCTAATGGGCTCAGCCGGATTCGAACCGGCGACCTCCGCCATTTTGGAAGGATTTGCAAGGCAAATCCCCTTCTTTTGGTGAAGCTTTTCTTAGAAAGAAAAGGTTCCGTCAAGGCGACGTCATACCAGACTAGACCATGAGCCCAGGGTTAATATGTTGCATGTAGAAAAATAAAAACAAGAATTATATGCCCAGCATGGCAGCGGCAATCATCCTTGTCAGTTCAAAGAGTATCGTGCCTATGACCGCCATTGAGGAGGAATACACGAGAAGTCCCCTCCATATGTGGTCCCCCCTGACTATCGCCAGCATAATTCCTGAAAGCACGGTCTCAATCAGGATGTACAGCCAGAGGATACTGATGCCGAAGATGCTAATCGGATTTGATACGGCACCCAAGGATAGTATTACATTCCCCAACTGCGTGACGAAGGCGAATATGATTGGCGCTATAAGCGCCCCGGCCATGAATATGAAGACCACATACAAGATGGTCTTGCTGACCCGCTCCCTCTGTATCCTGGCAGTATCACGGGCATCTGAAGCCACCGCATCAAGTATGTCTGCAAGTTCCCCACCGGCCTTCCTGCCGTCGACAACTATGGTGAATATCCGTTTTAACAGAAGAATGTCGACCCTGTCTATGAGGTTTTGTAAAGCCTCCTCAAAACTCAAACCGCCCTCCATGTCCCTAAGGGCTATTTTCAGCTCTTCTATCAAAGGCCCGGCCTGTATCCTTGTCAAGTCGACCAATGCTTGTTCTATGGTTGCACCAGCCCTGAGTGAAGTGGCCAGTTCCTCAAAGACGTCGGAAACCGCATCCTCTATCTGCCCGTCCCTCCGCTCTTTTAGCAGTATGGGGAAGCCTATGAATATGACCAAAACCAAAATAGGCGTCATGATCCCTATATTGGGACTGCCGGGCGCTATGAGGAGCAATAATGAGCCGGACCCTACGGCGCATATAAAAGCCAAAACAAACCACTGGACGGCAGTAAGTTTTATGTTGGTCTTCTCTAGGTATATGTTGTACCTAATCTTCGTTTGTTTTTTCTCTTCTACCTTTTTTGGCATTTTAGACCTTAGGCTCCATCATTTTTACCATATAGATGATCAGTCCCATCATAAGGGGAAACACCAATAAGAGTAATACTGCGGTCATCGATGTGCTGCCGCCCCCACCATACATTGGCAGGACTTGTATTATGGAAAAGATTGATATGACCACGGGGCCTACTATGCCGCCTACGAGGTAGATTATGGAGAACGCGTTCAGCTTCTCGACAAAGTCCGAAATCTGCATCCTCATCTCGAAAGTCATGTCATCGGCTATCTGGGCTATTATCTCGGCTATGTCACCGCCCATCTGCAGGGCCCTCCTTATGTGGACGACGACCCTGTTATATGCCTTCGAGTTCACTCTCCGGCTGGATTCTTCAAGCGCGTCAGATAGGCTCTCGCCGGATTTGACGTTCCACACCACCTGGTCCAGCTCGGCCGATAGGGCACCATAATCGGCTTTTGAAACGGAGACCAGGGTATCGAATATGCTTATCCCTGCAGTCAAAAGGGAGGACATGTGCCTCAGCGCAAAGGGGAGTTGCTTGTCGATGTCCCTGGAGCTAGACTTTACTTTTAGCACCGGGACCAGCAGTAGGAAAAATGAGACTGCAATCAGCGACAAAAACATGAATAAAAGCGGTAGGACAATGTTATAAGACATCAGGACGAAGAACAGGATGAAGAGTGAAAGGGACAGTATAAAGCCCATAGCCACCGCAAATGAGCAATATTCATAGGGGTATAGCGGGACTCCAGTTATCTCAAGTGAGGTTTCCAGATTTTTCCCATATGAGTTGCTGTACATCTTTGACAAGAGATTCAGCGGGGGCAGTTGGCCTATTGAATAGATTCTGTACAAAAAGGGTATCTTCTCGCCTGTTAATTCTCTTTTTCCTATGTCCGGCGCCTCGCCACGGATAACGCCCCTTATCTTATCCAGTCTTTCGTCACCCTTTGCTTGAGCAACTGTCGGTGCCCCTCCAGTCTCCTTTAACCTTGCAAAAACATCCTCTATGCTTTCTTCCCCGACCCCGCCCTTTCTCAGTCTCGGTACCCCACTCTCTCTTTTTTGGGCATCCCTGAGTTTCTTGTCCCACTCCTCCTCCAATTCACTCGGTGTGGGGAGTTTTTCCTTGGTCTGTTGTTTTAGTTTTTCTTCAAGAACTGATTTCATGAACTTGCTCTCGGATTTTACTTTTGGGGGTTCAGCTTTGACCTCCACCTGCTTCTTCGGCTCTGGCTCAGAAAACTTTTGCTTTATCTTGGAGAATGGCGACGCAGCGGCAGGCATGCTCTCAACTTCTTTTTTACCGCCCTCCACGGGCTTTTTTTGCATGCTTGCAAAGATGTCCGATTCTGGCTCATTGGGGCTCACAAACGCTACCTTTTCGCCAGTCGGCGCACCGCCTTTCTTAAGCTTATCCAAGTTCTCATCAAACAGCTTCTCTAGTTTCTTATCCTGCTTCTTACCGAACATTTTGTCTATTTAAGGACTAGTCGATTAAAAACTATTGCTTTTGACTAGCTTGGGTCTCGTAATATTTATGGATGAATGTAGAGAAGCTCTGGATGTTGGAAATGTTTTTCTTGGCCGCGGCATCCAAAAGGTTTTTCCTCACGTGTAGCTCCTCCCCGATCCCATCCTTTTCCATGCCCGCGAAATTGCTTATCTTTTTTAGTACCTGTGGCTCTATACCCGTCGCCTCCAACTTGCCCCTCATAGGATTCCATTGATACAGAAGTCGGAATTCGGGGGCCTTTGCACCTACGACTTCAGCGATCTCGGTCACCCGTCTCGTAAGCCCGATCTTTGGCATGTAGATCCTATTTATTATTATGATGATATTCAATGCCGTGGCCATCTGCTCGGGGACGTTCATGGGCGGGCTCATTAGCCTCACTAGGGTTTCATCGACGCTGTTTGCGTGTATCGTTCCCATTGAACCCTGATGCCCTGTGTTCATGGCCGTGAAAAGCGTATACGCCTCGTCGTGCCTTACCTCACCCACTATTATCCTGTCAGGCCTCATCCTAAGGGCGTTCTTTAGGAGAACGTCCATGGATATCTCGCCGGTACCTTCTATGCTGGGCGGTCTTGTCTCCAGCCTGACCCAATGCCTAAGCGGCAGCTTCAGTTCCGCTGTGTCCTCTATCGTCAGGACCCTCTCGGTAGGGCGTATGAACATGGAAAGGCAGTTCAAAAAGGTTGTCTTACCGGAAGACGTACCGCCTGAAACAAGGATGTTGGAGGGATAAGAACGCATGCCCTCGACACATAGCCATAGGAACGCCGCGACCTCGGAGTCGAGGCTGTTGAAATTGATCAGATGTATCATCGTATAGGGGTCCTGCCTAAACTTCCTTATCGTAAGCGTTGGCCCGTCTACGGAAGACGGCCTTATTGTGGCATTGACCCTGTCGCCGGAAGGCAGGCGAGCATCCAGGAGGGGTGTGTTAACGTCAATCCTGCGGCCTATGTCCCTTGCTATCCTCTCGATTATGTTCTCGACGTAGATGTCAGAGTCGAGTATTATATTTGTGAGGAGCATGCCGTGCTTCCTATGGAAGACATAGACATCCCTGTTCGGGGGCACCACCATCACCTCCTCCAGGCCCTCGTCATCCAGCAAGTAATCGACAAGGCCGTAGCCGCCCATCTCACGGGAAACAATATCGGCGTAGGCCTCCATCTTTGCTTTGGATGCCTTGATCGAGGAGGTTTTTGCAATCATGTCCTCAATCTGCCTTTTTATGTTGTATTTCCTCTTTCTGGCATCCGTGCTCTCCTTGCGCATGTCTATAATCTTAGTGGCTACCCGCTGTATGGAATCTATTATGCCCCTGTCAGCCACGGTCAAGTAGGGCAGATTCACCTTGTACACAAGAAGCTCTTTTCCTTCATCTATGATTTCCACGTTCCCGTACTTGTCTACTACCTTCTCCTCAGGAGATCTCTTGTCTGAAACTAGCCCCATAAGGGCGTTGGTACTAGCTAAAGACTCCATAGAAGCATCTTCTGACAATAGCTTCATCAAGTTGTCGTCGGGCATTTTTCGGGTTTTAATATGGGATAATTAAAGTAACAGAAGATAAAAATCATATTCCCAGTTCTGAAAGCACCTTTTGGGCTATTTCTATGCCCACCCTGCCTTGTCCCTCTTCGGTCTGAGCGCCTAGATGAGGCGTAAACACCACGTTTTCAAGCTTCAACAGGGGCGAGCCCTCGGGGGGTTCCTTCTCAAAGACGTCCAAGGCCGCGCCTCTTATCCTGTTCTCTTTCAAGGCCTTGTAAAGAGCCCCCTCGTCCACGATACCGCCTCTGGCTATATGGATCAATGTCGACGAACTCTTCATAAGGGAAAGCTGCTTATCCCCGACTATGTACCTAGTCTCCGGCAAAAGGGGTACGTGTATCGATATTATGTCAGACTCCTTAAACAAGGTTTCCAAAGCCACTGGTCTTACATTAAGTTTCTTTGCGGTCGCTTCGTCCATCATAGGGTCATAAGCCAGGATTTCGCAATCAAAGCCTGAGAGCATCCTGGCCAAAGTCCTGCCAATATTGCCGAAACCTAGGATGCCCCACTCCTTGCCTGATATCTCATTGCCCTTATACAACTTCTTCTCCCATCCGCCCCCCTTGACAGAGGAATCGGCCTGCGGGATTTTTCTGAGGAGGGCCAATGCAAGGGCTATTGTAAGCTCAGCCACGCTTATAGAGGACGCACCAGGCGTATTAAGGACCTTTATCCCCCGTGTCTTGGCGGCTTCTACATCAACATTATCAAGACCTGTACCTGCCCTCCCCACTACCTTAAGATTCTTCCCAGCAGTTATAATCCCATCCGTGACCTTTGTCTTGCTCCTGACGACCAGCGCATCATAAGCGGGTATCTTGGCTATTATCGCATCTTGGTCTTGGTCCAGAAATTCGTCTACTTGGGCCTTAGCTTTCAGAAGTTTTATTGCCTCCTGATCCAGCTTATCGGTTACCAGTATCTTTGCCATATTGAAGAAACGGCCCGGTTTATTTCCTTCGGCCAGAGGCTGATCTCGCTCTAACAGCCATTCGAGCGCCCGTTCTTGGCGCGCTCCTCTGCGCAGATTTTGGAGCGGAAGTGTCCTCCCAATCCTCCTCTAGAGGCAGTACGGTCCTATCCGACCGGTATATCGAGAGACCCAACACCATGAGGGCCAGCCAGATGAATATGGAAGCTATCGGCCCGGTTATCTGGCCAAACATATCCCCCGAGGAGATATTATTCAGCCTATACAACCACTCTGCATTGTCTACGGCCACACTCAGTTGATAAGCAGAAAATAGCACATTGAAAGCGCAACCGAACGTAAAAAGCGCCCCGAACATCTTCAGTAAATGCACATATTTACCGCCAATCCTCACCAGAAGCATCCTATGAACCATTTTCTCCTCCGAAATTTTTCCGTATGAGTAATGTGACCATCAATAAAAATACAACGAACAATATGAAAATTGGGCTCTCGTCCGGGACCCACGGAAGTTGCGCCAATAGGTTCCCGCTGCTGGGGGTATCCTGTTGTTTGCCCGTATCGCCAGTGAAGACATTTACCGGCGCCCCGCTCACTCCGCTATAGTTGGCTACCGGTGCGAAGGTCGCCCCGTTGTTGCCCCAGCTCGGGTTCATAGGCAGGTCAAAGCCATTGAAGAACGTCCACTCACCAGTCTCGGGGTCATAGACCGCTATGCCCTTGGTACCCCTTATCTTTTCCACGGCCTCTGGCTCTTCGAATGTGGCGGTGTCATCGACTATCTGGCCGTTCTGGTCATAATGCGTCGATTTCAGTGTGGGGTTGCCTTTCGCATCCCTGCCGAACTCGAGCAGCTTCTTGTGGCCTTCATTAGTGGTTATAGTTATTAGTCTGCCCTCGACTTTGTAGGAGGATATTATCTCCTTGTCGCACTCGCCAGTCTCCCTGTCGCAGATCCTCAAATGCTTTATGCAGTCGTTCCCGACTTCTTCCGCTATGAACGTAACCTCGGAGTCGGTCGTCTCAAAGGACATGATCGGGCCTATCAATGTTAGGGCATCTTTCAGCTCCGGACCCAGGTCCAAGGCCAGTCCGTCGAAGTTGCACTCGTCCGCGTCCTTGACCCCGTCTCCGTCCGAATCTTCAAGGCCGTCTGGTGTTGTATCATTGTCGGTATCCGGGTCCAGCGGGTCGGTATTGTTGCTTATCTCCTCACCGTCATTTACACCGTCATCATCAGTATCAGCGTCATTCGGATTTGTGCCAAGCTCCGCCTCCTGCTCGTCACTCAACCCGTCCTGGTCAGAATCCTGGGCAGGCGAGAACTCGGAGCCCTTGCCCTGGGCCAAAACAGTCAGCCAGACATAGATCTTGTTTTCGGCGGTGTCCCACATAACCTGGCCTCTTTTCGTATGGATGACCTCCGCCTTGCCTATCAGTATGCTGTCCAGCAGTACGTCCCTGTTGACCTTTATCTCAAGGTTGCTGACCGAATTCACTCCGCCCGGGCCGGCAACGACGAACTTGTCCTCCTTCTGGTCGATCTTGGTCCCGTCCTCTAGATGTATTGACTCTATAGCGCCCAGTTCCTTCAAGGCATTGTCATACTCCATGAAGGAATATGATTTGCTCAATCTCGAGTTTATGTAATCCACTATACAGTTTATTATCTTCTTGACCTCCGAGCTGGGGCCATAGTCGCCTACTCTGAGGGGTATGTCCTTCTCATTCGGCTGTCTTTTAATCGCAAACAGCACATCATCGTTGCTAGGGTCATAGATTGAACTCCTCACCTCGTAGGGTATTATCCTTCCTGCCTCAGGCTGGAACTGGTACATGTGGGAGACCCAGAAGTTCTGCATATCAAAGAGGTCCCTGAACTTTTTGTTGGCGTCGTCCCATGCCTTCATGGCAAGCTTATTTTCTTGGGGGGTTATCACAAGGATCGCCTTGTCCTTGCCGCTGCCTTGGGGAGCATTATGGTCTGGCATTGCTACGGGGGTCTGCTGCGTCGCACTCGGCGGCTTTGTCCAGGACTTCCCCTTGACATACATCCAGCAGCATCCCTCTATCTTCAGGACGCCGTAAACACCCTGGTCATGGATCCCGTGCAGCCAGAAGGTCCTTGCATTGAGTGTTTGGATATCCTGTTCCGTCTGCTTTTGCTTCAGATAGGCTTCGCCTTTCTCCCCGAACTCCTTGACGAAATTCTCGAAGCCCTCTATCCATGGTATCTTCGTATCCCGCGCCGCCAATTCCTCAGCGGTTGTGTCTATGGTATCGGTAGAGGTCTGCATGCCGCTAGGCGAGGCTATCTCGGCTTTCTCATAGGTCCTCCCCTCAAGGAGTCCTGAGACCACTGCGCCAGTTGCAGTACCGCCTTCTGCTTTAGGCGGTTCTGTTCTGTCTGAGAGCTCCTCTTTAGACCCGCCAAAGTCGAAGCTGCCGAGCAGGTTCTCGAGGCCAGCCTGATTCTCATTCACTGTGAAGTGGACCCAGTAGTCCGTGTCGACGCAATTCGCCATATGGTACGAGACGAGCGGGGCAAATATTATATCCATGACCGGGATGAGCTGGGCGGTCAGGCCCCACCCGCCGCTCTTGAAGAACTCTCCAAAGCTGTCGAAGTCAAGCATCTCGCACCTTTCCTCCTCGTCGGTAGTCAGATAGTTCTCGAAGAGGACACCCCTTCCGTTCGCCTCCACCTTGTCAGGGGCGCTCTTGCCGGTGAGTGAGTCCATTAGCTTCTTGATGGCGTCGACACCCAACCCGCTGCTCTTCCATACCTCGGATTTGATGTCCACACCGTGTGTTTTGACTATCGTAGTCGGCAAACAACCTGGGTCTACCTCACTGACATAGCTATGGGTGGTTTTCTGGCCCGAAGAGTCTATGACGGCCATCCCGCTGGAGACTACGAAGTCTATCGGGCCCTCATAACTCACGAACCTCGTGTCTCCTGGCTCAGAGCCCCTGAAGACCCATACTGTGTCCTTTACAATATTCCCATCGCCCCTGCAAGCCGGCTCCAGCTCAACCGGGCCCGGGGGCTTCTCTGCCCCTCCTGCAAGCCGCCAGTTCATGTAGCCCATCCATCTTTCCACGGCCTCTGGGACGTGTATAAGGCTCAAAAAGGCATGAAAGCCTTCCAGGTAAGCGGAGTCCTGGCTCAAAATCTCTATGTAGGGGGCCTCGCCGCCAAGATAGTCGTTCACCATCCGGGTGTTAGTGGCAGTGCTTTTACTGTCCACAGCGAAGGTTATCTGCTGCGTCTTGGCCTCCGGCGTCTCTACCGCCGCAGGGGAATGTGCTACAAAGTAAACAAAACCCTCCTTGTAGAATGCCCTCAATATGGCTTGTCTTCCAGTTGTGGTAGTGCCTGTCACCACCCTGCCCAATCTCTTGAGCCTGCTCTCCTGGGCAGCGGTTATCTGGCCGTAGTTCTTCATCGCCTCGATGACATTGTCTGTGGAGTGCAGGTTCCGCTCGATGCTAGCTTCGAGGCTTGCGATGCCGGCGGCGGGGTTATCAATCATGTCATCAGCGCCAAAGGGGTTGAACCCCCAGTTCTTGAGTGTAGCCGTTATCTGGCTGGCTCCGGCCCTGTTGATCTCGCCAGTCCTGCGATCGATTGCTCCAGCGTCCAATAAGGACTGGGCAATCGCTTCATAGGTCTGGTCCCCTTGGAGAGGGACGTTCTTCCCTGCCAGAGACCCGACCAATCTTCCCTTCGCTGCATTCTTGGCCACATCATCCCCGCGGTCTATGGCTGTATAATAGTCCCCTATAGTGGTAAGTGCCTTGCTAACGTCACTGTCCTTAAGCCCTAAAGTTTTCAACGCCTCCAAAGCGTCATCAGCGCTCATCAAAGCCGGCTGACCCTGGACGCTCTCGGTAAGCCGCAGTATCTGTATGGCTGAAGCGTCCCTCACCTGCTGCCCGCCATAATACGCAAGTGTTGCATCATGCAGATCCTGCAGCTCTTTCAAACAGAGCTTTGTCTTGGCTGCGAAACATTCCTGCTCGATGGTCCTCCCTATCCTGTCGATGGTCTTCGAGTTCACCGAGACTACTTCCTTGTCGTAGTTCCTGAGTATGCCCAATACTGTCTCCTCCGCATCATCTATACCCCCTTTCAGGTCATCGGCATGACTCATTATGTCATCCAAACCCGTAGTCAGTCTGGTCGGGTTGCCCTTTGCGATATCGTCAGCCGCGCCGTAGATGTCGTCTCTGAGCCTCTGGCTGGCTGTTACGACGCTCGTCCCCTCGACCCGGTTGGCCCTGCTGGCTATGTCCATGCCTTTCGCAGCTGCCGTAGTCGCATCAGACCGGCCTATGCCACTTACTGCATCGCTGAACCAGCTAACGGTCTTTTTCCCGGTCTTATAGAGGCCTTTGAAGAGGGCGGGCGTGGGGGCAAAAAAGCCTGCGACCGTGAAAACGGGTAGGAGGTTGTCATACCTCTTTTGCGTGTCGGAATAGATCAACGAGTTAAAATCCGATGGCACGAAATTGCCGTTCTTCTGGTTGAATTGGAAGCCGTTTATGGAAAGCAATAGGTCGTTCTCGTCCCAGACCCAGCTCAAAAGCTTCTCGCCGAAGTCAGTTACTGCAGCCTTTGAATCTATGGGCTTCGCGCAGTCCTCGACGGCATCGTCGCAATACTGGACCCTTGTGTTGGGGGAACCTTTTGTGCATGCAAAGTAGGGCACATCGGAACCGCCTGGCAAGGGGAAGGATGAGCAGGACTTGCAGTTGCTCTGGAAATCGAACTTGTGCTCGCCGTCCGGCGTGCCCATCTCACCCTCTTTCAATCCCGTCTCTTCGCCCTCTTCCCCCTCTCTGGAGGGCTTGAAGGAGTCCATGAAATTCTTGACTATCTGGTCGGTGGAATCTTCGTTCATGGCGGTCTTCTCATCTCCAGCGCTGGGATTTCCTATCAGGTTGTCGAAATTCCTGCCGGGACCGTATATGTTGTCATAAAGGTTTTGCACGTCCTGGCCGGTGAGCCTGCCGACATCGCAGGAGCCTGAGCTAGTAATCTCCGAGCTAGTAGACCCTGGGACGGGTGATATAGGCGTGGTTGCAACCGGCTCTGCAGGAGGAGTCGGAGTCTGGGCTAACCCTACTGGGACGTTACTCATAATTAAGACTACCAAGACCAGCAAGGTCAGTGCTCTTCTCAATTTCACTCCTTTGTTCTATTGAATATGAATAGATATGCCGCAAAGAGTAACAAAAGCACTAGGACATAGGCGGCGAACGGACTCTCAAAGGGTAGCTCGTCCGGCGGCACGATGAATGGATAAGCCGCGAGGCAGAACAGGTAACTGAAGACGAAAAGGGCGGCGAGCTTCGGAAAAAACTTCTCGTAGTCCATCCGTCTCCGTATCATGTCCAGGATGTAGAGTGCTGGCAATAATACGACGGCTAGGACCAATACGGCTACGAAAGGTGCCACTGTGGACAGGTCGACCATCTTGGTTGGATTTTTATTGTAATTTAAGGGTTAGGGCATTAAAAATTAAACGTAAGGCTTGAAGATCCGCATATTCAGCTTTCGGTATTGCTCCGAGTTGGATGTAAGAAGCGGTATGCGCTCTTTCGTCGCCACGGCGGCTATTATGGCATTGCTCATCTGCATCTTATGGGTCTTCTTCAGGATCCCAGCCTCCTTAAGCGTCTGGTAATCCATCTCCAGGATATCGAAGGCGCTAGAGAGCCATAAATCGAGGTTCTGTTCCTCTCTTTTGTCCCTGGCAACAGAAAAGAGCTCCGCGGCGGTAAAAGAGGAGATAGTAGGCGTTAAAAGCCCGGAAAACACATAAGTATCAAAAAACGTAGTGCTCCTTTTGTCACCCTTTAGGAAGTCTATTACGACGTCGGTGTCAAAAAGCACGGCTTTATCAAAGCTTGTCCTCAAGTAGTTTTTTAATTCTATCATCGTTTGCAGACCTCATCTCCTGTAAATCAAACTTGTTGTCGGCCCACATGCCGGCCAGCTCCGCACTTATGGTCTTGACATCCTTTATCTTCTTCATCACTACTGCGTCCTCCTTGGGGTCGTAAACGACCTTGAGCTTGTCCCCGGGGTAGATATTGCACTTATCCCTGACATTCTTAGGGATGACCACAAGGCACTTCTGATTCACAGTTACAAAACTCATGTTATACTATTATAGTATAACTATAAAAACTAATTTATTTCCCACATACCAGCTCTATCACGTCGCAGTTTTTAAGCACGTGGTCCTTCCCCACATTCCGCTTTGTCTTGACATCTATCGCCGAAACGAAGTTCTTGCCAAAATCAGTATGCACCGCATATGCGAAACCCAAGACTGTGGAATCAGAGGGCAGAAGATAGGCGTCGGGCAGTATATTGCCCTTCGAGTCAGACAGCTTGGGGCCGACAGGGTATACTACTATATATTTAAGGAGCTGGAAGACCGAGGCGTTCAAGACCTCCTGCACGCCCGTGGTCTTGTGCCTTTCTAAGAATTTTTTCAGGAAGTGAAGACCTGCCCTTTGTTTCCCATTAAGCTTCGCCTCATCGATTATCGTGAAGTCACTGCCCCCGGGGGTATACTCTATGATGCCTGCCTTTGAAGCGTTCCTGAGGGCCAGCTCACTCTCTGCAGATACGGGCATTATCGCATAGTCGGGGAACTCCTTTGACAACCTCTCCAGATTCGCCTCGGAGCCCTCCACATCTATCTTATTCGCTGCTATTATTATGGGTTTGGACACCTCTCTGAGTTTGGTTGCGAAGCCCAAAAGGTCGTCATCCCCCCATTCAGTGGGCTTCTTAGAGCCCAGCTTACAAAATTCAATGGATTCCGTGACCCTCTCCTCCACGACACCAAGGCCGGAGAGCTGGTTGGTTATGGACTCGGAAAGCTTGGTGCCGTCCAGCTGGATCTTCCTGGCGAATTTGCCCCAGTTGTTCTTGAGGATGCTAAAGAACCACATGTCGATCTCCTTCTCCAAGAACCTGACGGTCTCCGCAGGATCAAAGCTGCCCGGCTCGACCTTTTCCCCGTTGGAATTGGTCGAGCCGCTGATGTCCACGACGTGTATGAGCGCACTTGCCTGTCTCAAATCGTCCAAAAACTGGTTGCCAAGGCCCTTCCCCAGGTGGGCATCCGGCACAAGGCCCGCCACGTCCAGGAGCGTGACGGGAACGAATCTGTCGCCATGGACGCAGCAGCCGTGTGTGGGGTTACACCTGACATTGAACTCCTTGCACGGGCAGTCCACCCTGATGAAACCCACCCCCTGATTGGCTTTTATAGTCGTAAAGGGATATGGGGCCATCTCAGCCCCGGCTAATGTGGCCGCGTTGAAGAACGTACTCTTGCCCTGATTAGGGGCCCCGACTATACCGACCTGCATTTTGTTTCGTTTTTATTTAAAGTTTTATTAGACTAAAACGTAAAATAGATATTATCTTAGGAGGCAAATGATGGATAAAAACAAACAGATGATGGCTATTATCGCCGTAGTTGCGATAGTAATAGTTGTGATTGTGGCTGTTCTTTTGATGCAGCCTAGCGCGGGGCCGGCACCAGGCGGTGCACCGAGTGGTACGCAGCCAGGCACGGGCCCAGGTGGAACGACTCCTCCGGCTGGCGGCACTACCCCCCCTGCAGGTGGAACGACTCCTCCGGCTGGCGGAGGAACTGGTATGGAAACCCTTGCTGACGCAATAGCCGCAGGCTCGCCAGTGATTTGTGAAATCACGATCAATGAAGTGCCCATGAAGCTGTGGATGGAGGCCCCGAAGATCAGGGCTGAAGTGGATTACGAAGCGGAGGGCATGCCTATAAGCATGATAGTGATATCGGACGGCACGGACAGCTATATGCAGATGTCGATGTTTGGCGATGACTGGTACAAGGCGCCGCAGGATGAGGAGCAGCCTACAGTACCGACAGCCCAGGAGATCAAGGAATCCCTGGAATCTCTGCCAGACATAGAGACAAGCTGCCAGCGGGTCGCTGACATCCCGGATTCTCAGTTCCAGCTCCCGGCAGGGGTTGTGGCGAAGGACATGTCAGAACTCATGGCTGGATTCGACGCAAGTGCGTATGAATAAGGGGCGCAAGCCCTTTCTTTTTTATTTTTTTAATATTTTTTTAAGAATTCGCCGACCAACTGCTTTGCTATCGCCAATTTCATCTTCTTTTTGTCATCCGCCTTGTGTTTGAAGGGTTTGGCAGGATTCGAGTATTTGCCGACTATGTCGCCAAAATCGAAACCGATCAATTTTATGGCTCCAGCCCCGAAGTATGCGGCCAGTGCGACTGCCCTGTCGCCGTCCGTGAAGCCATAGAAATTCCTTACCTTTCCGATGGGTTCAGCCTGTGTCGTGAGGACGATCTTGCCCTTGAACAGAGGCAGATATCTCTTCAGCTTGTCCATGTTGTCTCCGTGGGCATGAACCACGGCTATCGTACCAAGCTCATTTGCGCGCAGTATGTCCTTTATGTTCCCGTCCAGGTCAGTGACATCTACCTCGGGTATAAAACCCATCTTCAACAGAAGGGAGATTGTGCCATCAGAACAGATGAAAACCCTGCCGTCCTTTTTCAAGCCCACTGAGCCGCTCTCCAGGGAGGGGCCGGCCCCAAAGACCACTGCATCCCTTCCTTCGATCACAGATCTCAGTTCCTCGAGAGCCATGTGCCTCCCGCCTACCAGCGCGTCGGCCAGCCTGGCGGCCTCCTCGTCCCCCTTGGGGTCTATGCCCAGCTGTCCGCAGATGGCCTTGTACCTAGTCATCCATCCATCCATGTCCACAAATCATTTTTAGAATATGAACGGTAAAATATGCAGGGTACGAATGACTGACTTGGAGGGCATCGCGAATCGTCTTCTTGACAAGGGACTTTCTGAGGAGGAGGTGACGGACAGGCTAGTCATGGAGATCCTCACGTTCAAGGAGACGGGTCCGGACAATGCTACGAGATTGGCCAGATTGATACTCAAAGAGGTCAAAACCGCAAGGAAGAAGCCTTCCGACCCCTTTTTAAGGAACGTCCTGAGCATCCCGGAGGCAAAAGCCACGATGCACGACCTGGGGGTGGGCTGCAGGGGGGAGGGGGACTTCTTCGTCCACGGGCTTATCGCAGGGCTCATAGACGACAACTCTGTGGTCTCACCCAGGAAGCAGGACGATGCGGGGGCGGTCCAAGCTGGCGGGAAGGTCATAGTCGCCTCAGTAGACGGGACGCACTCGAGGCTGAGCGACTTCCCCTTTATCGCGGGCTTCCATGTCGCGCGCGCGGCGCTGAGGGACGTGATGGTCAAAGGTGCCAAGCCTGTAGCGCTTATAGACGATATGCACCTGGGCGACGACGGGGATGTGGGGAAACTGTTTGATTTCATAGCCGGGATATCCGCCATTTCAGAACTGGCAGGCGTGCCGCTGGTCTCAGGCTCCACACTTAGGATAGGCGGGGACATGGTAGTGGGGAACAGACTGGTATCGGGCGTGGGGGCCATTGGGATAACAGATGAAAGGACCCTGCTGGCCAGGGAAAAGGTCGAGGAGGGGGATGTCATCCTCATGACGCAGGGTGCAGGTGGGGGTACTATTGCGACGACCGCCATCTATTCGGGAAGCCCGGACATAGTGAAGGAGACCCTGAACATAGACTTTATAAAGGCATGCAAGGCATTGTCCAACGAGAATCTGTTGCCAAGGATCCACGCCATGCTGGATGTGACGAACGGGGGGGTGAGGGGCGACGCCAATGAGGTCTGCAAGACCGCAGGTGTAGGCCTCATCTTCCATGAGGAGAGGATAAGGGACCTAGTCAACGAAAAGGTCCTGGGGCTACTGGAAGAACTGAAGGTGGACTATTTGGGGGTCTCCCTAGACGCCCTCATGGTCTTCTGCAAGAAAGAGAACGTCAGGGATGTGGTAGGAGCTGTGGAAAAGGCAGGGATAAAGATCGAGGTGGTTGGGGAGGTGGTAAAAGGCGGCAAGGCCTCCTTGGTCAGGAGCGGGAAAAAGGAGGAATTTGCCCCAAGATACAGGGAGAGCGCATACACTGAAATAAAAAAGGCTGTCGGGGAATGCGCGCCTTTGGATAAGGAAAGGTTCATGAAGGATGCGCGCAAGGCCGCGGAAAGGGCGGCAAAGAAAAAGGAGGAAGTGGTTTCCTATGTTAGAAAAGCTGGGTCTTGAGAAGGGCTGGATCTATGAGGTGATTATGGAAACACGCAGCAAGGACGGGGCGCCGAACATAGCGCCGATGGGCGTCTGGACGGTCGATTCCAAATTCCTTCTGGCGGATATATACGAAGAGAACAGGACATACAAAAACCTGATGGCCAAAAACGAGGGCTCGGTATATTTCGTAAGGGACCCGAAGTATTTCGTCGATGGGAAGATCGAGCGCATCCCGTGGGACGCGAAGTTGGAGTTCAGGGTCGCTCGGGTTGAATGCAAAAATCCCTGCAGGTTCTATCTCGAGATAACAGGCCGGGAGGTAAGGGGGAAGCCTGAACCCATCAACAGGGCCAGGGGGTTATTCATAGAGTTTTTAATCGATTATTCTAGGAAAGGCAAAGACGAGGCTGCGCGCGCAAGGCTGGACTATTACAAAAAGGCCGTGTCAAAGGTCGCGCCGGGGTCGGACTATGAGAGGATAACAGGGGGGTTGTATGAGGATAAGGGTTAAGACGCCGTCGAGGCTGCACCTGTCTTTGATAGACCTGGAGGGCAGTCTGGGAAGGGTGGACGGGGGCATAGGGCTGGCGCTGGAAAGACCAAACGTGATTCTGGAGGCAGAGGCATATGATGGCCTCAAGTCAAACGACGGGGTAGCAAAACAGTTTGCCGGGAAGGTGCTGGGGTCTTATGATCTGGAAGGAGCCTCGATCCAGGTCAAGGAGAGGATACCCGAGCATGTGGGCCTGGGCGGTACGACGCAGATGGCGCTGGCCGTCGCACTGGCGGTAACAAGGGCCCACGACATTGACGCTGATACGAGAGAACTGGCAAGAACCGTG
>JAFGQM010000069.1 GCA_016935655.1 Candidatus Altarchaeota archaeon
AAGTAGACAATCAAAAATTTGAAGGATGCCTCAGCGGCGAGAACACACCTTATCCAATGGACTGTGACTTTGCAGACTTCGACGAAGATGGCGATGTCGATAATGCTGATTCCAATTTTTTCATACACTGTTTTGGGCAATTAATCCCGCCCCCTGGTGATGGCCCGGGTGGATACATAATAGTCCTTCAGGATTCAATAAGTCTTCCCCCCAAGATAAAAAAAGTATATGAGCTCGGGAGGGACGCTGTTGCCAGTGCCTTTGAGAAAGGACAGAGCATGTACCTCGGCATTATGGACAGCGCCAGCAATCAACTTATAACGACTGAGAATTTTGTTATAACCTATTCAGGCGGCGTAATTGAAAGGACAGGGTCATGGTGGAGCGGCATCTGTAACTATGGCGCATCTCTCAAGGTTACTGATAAGGAAGACCAAAAGACCACATCCATAACAACCCAGTGTGCCCAAGAAGACAAAACTACCGTGTCTAAGGAAATTGAACAGCGGGAGGATTGGAAGATTGAGAGGATAACCTATAATATGGACTCCAATGAACTAGATTTACAAAGTGCAGTTATAAGATTATCAGAGACTCCGGAGTTTGCGATTTCTGTCCATTTCAACAAGCCTGTGCCCGCCTTAAGCACTTACTTAAAATTTGAGTATAGGGGGGCATCTGGAGTAAATGCAGAATTTGGGAAGCCGGCTCCTTATACGGCGGGAGCCTTAGTGTCTATACGCTCTGCTGAACCGCCTGAGGGGTTCCTTGTAGGTCCAGGGGGGTGGAGCATAGTAGGCGTTGAGGTTAATGGTAAAGAGCTTTTGGATAGAGCTTACAGTTTTACAGTTGTGGGCGTTTCCGAGCCTGCCTTGGATGCCGTACAGGAGACAACTACAGAAGAGGGGGACTCTAAGTTATTAATCGCTTCCTGCCCGGCAGTCATAACCGAGATGGGAGTTTATAACATCCCAGCTGAAGGACTCACTTGCCGGGGAGGGGGTATAGTCATAGAAACTATGGCATCTCTGAATTGCCAAAATGCACGCATATACGGCGGTGAGAAGGGGGTTGGAATTACGGTCTCCGGAAATGGTGCCATAGTAACAAACTGCAATATTGAGGGGTTTGAGAGGGGGATATTAGTGGCCAAAGACTCTGGGAATGTCAACATAAACAACAATTTGATAAACTTGGCTACAGGGGGGCAGTATGGGATAACTGTATATGGCCCAGCCAGCAAGCTGGTCCAAAATACGATAGTCCATTCAGCATTTGCTGGGATAGATATCGCTTCTGATGGCAATACTATAGTTCAAAACCAGATAAACTCCGGAGACTTTACCGGTATCAGGGTCACAGGATTCCGCAACCAAATCCAAGCGAATACCATAAAGAACTGCGAGAAGGGCTTGATTGTCGGCGGCACGGAAAACATAGTCAAAGACAATGTGTACAGCAACAATGGCAAAGATGAAATCTTCATTTCAGAAACCACAATAAGCAAGAGGGAGAGAATATTTGACAGAACGTCACAATTCACGTATATGATGGCCTAAAAATGAAAAAAATAACTCTTTACACGGGTCTGGCAATTGTTGCGATGGCCATGGCGGCTGTGGCTTTGGAACAATCCGACTATTTTGATTTGACAGACTATCCAGAATATTGTTATTCCAATTTGGTTTCTGAATACTGCACTCCAGAAGGGTTCACCGATTTAGTAGCGTTAAGCAAAACTGACCCCGAGCGATATATAAACCAGCTGGTTTATCCCGACTATTATGCATACACCGGCAATGTATACATAGAAACCGCTGATATAAACGTAGTGGTGTCGGGTGGGCGGGCGGAGGTTGTAGCAAGGTATAGGCTAGTTAACAGCGAAGAAGAGCCTCAGAGGCTGAAAATAATGATTTTAAACAACATCCCCAATATGGCGGTCTATGAAGATGGGGCTATTGTAGATTTGGATGAGCACGCTGCATGGACCACAATATTCAACTCAAATCAAGAGAAGGAGATAACTATCGAGTATACCGAGGAGCTCACCGAGAAGATATTCGGTTATAACACTAACCTGGTTTTTGACAATCAGTTTCCTGCCATGCAGCTGGCCGCCAGCGGGACCTACAAGTTCACCTTACCCGGAACACCCTCAAGGTGCACACAGGGCGCGCAGATAAATGGCAATGTGGTGATTTGGACTAGGAAATCGTTTATACCATGGACGAACCCCCTGACTGACTTGATATGTGTATGGGATGGGGGGCAGCCGGTAGTGGGGCCAGGGCCCGAACCTGCGCCCGGCGGAGTGGACAACACCGTCTGGATAGCACTAGTGGTAGTCTTAGTGCTGATTGGAGGGATATATTACTACAAGAACTACCACTCAAAAAAGGCTGAGAAACCTGCGGAGAAAAAGTCCAGCCTGGAGATGACCCCGGGGGAGAAGTCCAAGAGGAAGACCTGATCAACCTGTGAACTGCCTCTTCACAATCTCATCTACTAGTCTAAGGAATTCCTCTTTCTTGTCGGGCGGTATGCGCGCGCCGGCCGCTACGTCATGACCCCCCCCTTCACCGTTCACCTTCCTACACGCTTCGTTCATGGCCGCCCCCAGCTTCAGGCCCTTCCTGACAAGGCCATAGTTCCCGCGCGCGGATATCTTCAAGTCTCCTTCGTCGTTGGTCGCAAAAGCTATTATCGGCTTCTTCCCCTCCAGGAACATGGCGCCGTAGACCATCCCTGCTATGACTCCCACTATGGTCTCCTTTATCACCCCCGAGGCATCGAAGAAGTATATGTTATCTGTCTCCTGGATCCCGGTTTCTTTTACCCAGTCCAAGCCCTTCCTGAGCTCCCTCCTATGCTTTTCCAGCATAGTCCTGGCCTTCAACCAGTTCTCCTTCCTGTCGCCCATGCAGACTGCTACTCCTATCTTAGGCTCATCGTTGCGCCCGCAGGCGTTGAGGACAGTGGCGAACTCGCGCGCGTCCCTGAGCTCGGTCTTTATCTTCTCCTTTGGGAACTCATATATCTCGCTGATTAGCATGTCTGTGACAAGATGCGGGGCATGGTGGTCCAGGAGCAGCATGTATAAAGCAGATGTGAGCTTTTTCCTTTCCTCTTGGTCTAGCTCGACATAATGCTTGAACTCCCCGCTGACAGGATCCCTGACCTCTATCCCCAGGTTCATGAGGAACTGGACGCAGTTGTTGTAGTTGCCGCTGAGGCCAGGCAGTATGGGTTCTGATGCGTATTCCAGCATCTTTGGGAGGGGCCTCGACTGCCTGCCGAACAGTGTTAGGTTCTTGTGGTAGTTTATCAGTCCTTGGCCTTTCCCGTCTTCTAGGATTATCCTGTTGGCCCCTATGAGCCCTCCGTGCAGGTCCTGCATATCGCCCACGCTGCCGACTATCCCAACAGGCGAGAGGTCGATGTTCTTTTCGTCCATGGCCTTTGCCACGAAGTAGCATGCGCCGGTTGCGGACAGTTCGCGCGTGCCGTCTATGCCATAGAAGAAGGGATTCACCTGGTTTTCAGTCTCCCTAACGGGCGGGTGGTGGTCTATTATGTAATAGGGGTTCTTTACACTCTTTTCGATCTTGTCCAGCTGCCCGGACCCCATGTCCACAAAGAGTATGGGCGTCTTGATGGCACTTATCCTCTCGAACTCAAAGGAGTCGAGCTGCCGGGTGTTTATGAACTCCACCTCTTTGCCGAGCCTTTGGAGGGCCTTGACCATTATGGCAGTGGAGGCCAAACCGTCGGCGTCATAATGCCCTACTACTGTTAACCGCCCTTCTTTCTTCAGCCGGTCCCCTAGCCTCTTACACTTCTCGTAAAACCCCTCGAAATCCATGGTTGGGTATTTGAAAAAGAACGAAGATAAATCAGGCCTTCTTTGCCAGGCGGATGTCGTCGGCCATGATGGTCTTCCTGCCGGCATGCTTTGCGATCGCTATGGCATCCTCGCTGATCTCCTCTGCCACGTCTTCCAATATGGTCGCTAAGGCAATGACTGCGTCTTCGCTCACACGGTCCGCACCCGCATTCCGCATTATCCGCTCCAAAGGAGCAAGTGGTAATTCGCTCATTTTTACTGAAGTTTTATTGGGAATAAGATAAAAACACGCTGGATATTATCTGCAAACTAAATTACTCCTTTCCGTCCTTTTTTACGGTTTCTCGTCAAAATAAAGGCGGTATGCTCACAAAGGACGTCCTCAGAAAGGAATTCGCGAAGAACTGGAAGGACTACTACGGAGTGGAGATGTTCAGGAGGGAGGGGTTTGTTAGGAAGACCTGCAAGTCATGTGGGCGCGCGTTCTGGACTCTGGACCAGGAGAGGGACATCTGTGGGGACTCACCCTGCAAGGACTATGAGTTCATAAATAATACTAAGACGAAGGGCAAGTGGGATTATATCGAGACCTGGAGACTCTTCGAGAAGTTCTTTACGAAGAATGGGCATGCCTCGATACCCCGTTACCCCGTGGTCGACCGCTGGCGCCCGGATCTGTATTTCACTATCGCGTCCATCCAGGACTTCCAGAGGCTGGACAACGGCAATATGAACTTCGTCTATCCGGCCAACCCCCTGATAGTCCCGCAGGTCTGCCTGAGGTTCCCGGACATACAGAATGTGGGGGTTACAGGCAAGCATCTCACATCATTCATCATGAGCGGGCAGCACGCCTTTGGATATCCAAAAACGGGCTATTTCAAGGACAGGTGCCTTGAGCTGAATTTCGAGTTCTTGAGCAAGAGCATGGGGATACCAAAAGAGGAACTGACATACCACGAGGACATATGGGCCATGCCCGATTTCTCTGCCTTCGGCCCCTGCATGGAGACCTTCTCAGGCGGCCTGGAGCTGGTGAACTCGGTGTTCATGCAGTTCCAGAAGAGCGGCGACTGGTTCAGGGACCTGGACATGAAGGTCATAGACGTCGGTTGGGGCCACGAAAGGCTGGTCTGGTTCTCGAACGGGACCCCCGCCTCATATGATTCCCTCTTCGGCCCTGTGACTGAAAAACTGAAGAAGGCCGCTGGCGCCAAGGTAGAAAAGAGAATATTTGAGAGGTATTCCAGGATAGCAGGCTCCTTAGACCTTGCTGAGATAAAGAACATCGAGGAGGCAAAAAAGCAGATAGCGAAGAAGTTGGGGCTTTCGCTTAAGGAGCTCAGGGAGACCATAGAGCCTTTGCAGGCCATATATGCAATAGTAGACCATTCGAGGACACTCCTGTTTGCGATAACCGACGGGGGGATTCCATCCAACGTAGGCGGAGGGTACAACCTGAGAGTAATCTTGAGGCGCGCGCTGGGCTTCATAGACGAGTTCGACTTCGATTTTAATCTGGTCGATATAGCAGAGATGCACGCCAAGTTCCTTAAACCGATGTTCCCCGAGCTTGTGACAGAGCTGGAAAGCATGCGGAAGATAGTTGATTCAGAATCTCAGAAGTTCAAGTCCACCAAGGAGAATATAACCCGGACCGTGCAGTCGCTCATCGAGAAGAACACGGAGTTTGACGAGAAACTGCTCACACAACTTTATGAGTCCCAGGGCATAACCCCTGAGGAGATAAAGAAGGAGAAACCAGATCTGGAGATTCCATCGTCTTTCTACATGAACATAACTGAGAAGCACAGCAGCCTGGCGGAGGAGAAGGAGACCGGGAAGGTGGTCTTGGACATACCGGAGACCGAGAAATTGTGTTACTTAGATGTGTTCGACTTCGTCGGAACGATAATCAAAATCTTTGATTCCTACGTGGTCCTGGAAAAGACTGCATTCTATCCAACGTCTGGTGGGCAGGAGCATGACCTGGGCTTTATCGGCGAAAGGAAGGTGTTGGATGTAATCAAGCAGGGCAACATAATCCTGCATAAGGTGGATTCCATCCAAGGGTTTAAGGAGGGCCAGAAGGTGGGGTGCAAGGTAGACCAGAAGAGGAGGAAGCAGCTTGCGCAGAACCATTCAGCCGTGCACCTGGTCAATGGGGCTGCTCGCGCGGTGTTGGGCAACCATGTCTGGCAGGCCGGCTCTGAGGTCAGGGAGGACAAGGCCCGACTGGATATAACTCATTACAAGGCCGTAACTAAAGAGGAGCTCAAGGAGATCGAGGACCTTGTGAACGAGAAGATAGCGGAGGGGATAGCGATAGAGAAACCGGTCGTCGACAGGGGCAAGGCCGAGCAGGATTATGGTTTCAGGGTCTACCAGGGGGGCGCCATCCCAGAGAAGGATCTAAGGATCATCAAGATAGGGGATTTTGACATAGAGGCATGCGGTGGGACCCACTGCTCCAACACAAAGGATTTGGATCAAGTGAAGATACTGCGCGCGACCAAGATACAGGACGGGGTCGTGAGGCTCGAGTTCGTGGCCGGAGACAAGGCGAAGGAGCAGGAGAAGAAGATGGAATCACTCGGCTCCGAGGTCCTTAAACCCCTGGAGGCATGCCTTTCAGGGAAGTCAAAAGCCTGTTCACTGGAGGAGATTGATGAAATCGCGGCCGTCTTCTCAGTAATGCCTGCACAGCTGCCAAGCACCTTGGAGAGGTTTGTAAGCGAATGGGAGACTGCAGGTGGGAACATAGTGAAACTAGGCGGCGAGGCCCTAGAGAGCGATCTTTCCAAAACCAGCGGGCTCAAAGAGGCCGCTGAAGTCCTGTTTAAGGAATGGAAGCAGAGGAATAAAAGACTAAAGGAGTTGATAAATGAAAGGATACAGGATGAAATAAAATCCTTGCCTGCAGACAACCCAAAACTCAGGGGCATATTCTTCAACCTGCGAATGAATGACCTGCAAGAGAACGTGGACCTTCCTGTTGAAAAAACACTCGAAAAAGTCAAGAGATACATTTAAAGTTAACTTTTTTATTTTTATTAACTTTTCTTCTAATCCTACATGGAATACCTAGCAAAGGTCAAGAGGATAGGTGGCTCTTCCTATCTGCGGCTCCCACCCAAGTTAGTCAGGGGCCAGGGTTTACGAGACGGTTTTGAATTAACACTGCGCCAGTCGGATGGACTTATCATAATGAAAAGCAAAAAGAAGAAGATGGATTCTGGGACTTTGGAGTTGATAAAGTCAATGGAGGCGGGACTGGACCTAGATTATAAAATAACACGGGACGAGATATATGAAACTGATAGATACTAGTGTCTGGGTCCATGCATACAGCAAAGATTCCCCCAAGAGAGAGAGCGCCAGGGACAAGATAAACCTCCTTTTGGGCCTTGATGAGGCGGCAGTCACAATCCAGATAATAGCGGAGTTTTATTCCGCGATGACCAAGACCCTTGCCTCAGATGTCGCGGCAAACAATGCCCGGAAGCTCATAGGGGCAGGATCCTTGTATAAGCTGGAGACTTCATTGGATGACGTCGTAGAGGCCTTATACCTTTCGGAAAAAAACAATCTGAGACGTTCCGAGATCTTTGATGCCCTCATCGTAGCGACAGGCAGGAGAAATGGTGTCGAGGGGGTAATCACCGACAATAAGGAGCACTTCGAGCGTTTGGGTATGAACGTCGAGACCATCTGATTCGATTTTGTCAGTTTTGGTCTTTGAAAGAACAATAGAAAAAGCAAGGAACTGGTTAATTAGGTTCCTTGGACCACTACAAATCCTGTAGTTTCAAGAACGAGTCAAAAAGGCCATAAAGACAAGTGTTCAATCCCATATGCCTACCCTGCCAACTTTTTTAATGCCCTCAGAACCACAAAGTGGGCACTTCTTCGGTGCTGGCCTGGGTACATGTGCTATCTTGCCACAACCTACGAATGCTTCGAACTTTTTTCACACGATTCGCATATGTATTCGTTTATCTCGCCCATGTTACTTGTGGATTAGCCTCTGACCCCTTCGATATCCCTGTTCCCTTAAACCTACTTAGCCTTCTCAGCGAGTTTGCCTATATAGATTGTGGCCACTATAGCGATTATGGTAACCAATATCGCATAGACCCACGGCCCGTATGCGGCAACTGCGTACAAAATCCCGCCCTCTTGGAACAAAGCCTTTATAGCGTCGTTCCATGCAAGAGCTGCGACCAGACCGAATGCGGCAGTCATCAAAGCAGAAATTTTCTCTATGACGTCTTTTCTCATTTTACACCTCCCACCAGTAGAATTAGCGAGCTTATTATCAGGTAATTCAATAAAAAAGCGACTTCAAAAGTCGTTCTTTTTTTCTTTGTAACGAATAATTATCCTCGTTTCTATGGCCTATGAGTTCAAGAAGATCGAGGAAAAGTGGAGGGGGGGGTGGGACAAGACAAAGCTGTTCGAGTCGGATCCTGACAAGAGGCCCAAGTTCTACATAAACGTCGCTTACCCATATCCTTCGGGGGGGATGCATGTAGGCCACGCGCGCACATACACTGTCCCTGACATATTCGCGCGCTACAAGAGGATGCTGGGCTACAACGTCCTCTTCCCCATGGCCTGGCACGTCACAGGCACCCCCATAATCGGGGCCGTCAACAGGATGAAAGAGGGCGAGGAGAAGCAGCTGCGAGTCCTTAAACGGGTGTACGGTGTGACAGACGAGGATATGAAAGGGATGCAGACTCCCATGGAATTCGCGCGCTACTTCATAGAGAACCATTATATCGCGAGCATGCACGGCCTTGGTTATAGCATCGACTGGCGCAGGCAGTTCACGACCAACGACCCCCACTATAACCGTTTCATCACATGGCAGTATACAAGGCTCCATGACATGGGGCTGGTGACAGAGGGGAAACACCCGGTCAAATACTGCATAAAGGAGAAGAACCCTGTTACCGCCCACGACCTGCTGGAAGGGGAGGAATCGGAGATCCAGGAGTGGACCCTCCTTAAGTTCAAGTTCGGGGATGCCTACATAGTTGCGGCCACCCTGAGGCCAGAGACCGTATTCGGGCAGACGAACATGTGGGTGAACCCGGATGTAACATACGTCAAGGTGAGGGTGGGTGGTGAAATATGGATAATCAGCAAGGAGTGCGCGCGCAAGCTGCCCTACCAGGACAAGAAGGCCGAGATAGTCGGAGAGATAAAGGGCGGGGATATGATTGGCAAATACTGCACTGCCCCAGGGCTAAACAATGACATCATAATTTTGCCTTCCTCATTCCCCGACCCAAATGTGGCTACAGGGCTGGTGACATCTGTCCCATCCGACGCACCCTACGACTGGGTGGCATTGCGGGACCTACAGCAGAACAAGGCCGAGTGTGAGAGATACGGCCTGGACTTTGACAAAATCAAATCCATCCAGGTCATCCCGATAATAAGGACCAAGAAGTTCGGGGACAATGCAGCCCTCAGGATAGTAGAGCAGATGGGCATAACAGGCCAGAAGGAGACTAAAAAATTGGATGAGGCCACGAAGGAGATATACAAAGAAGGTTTCCACACAGGCGTGATGAACGAGAACTGCGCGCAATATGCGGGCATGCCAGTCGAGAGGGCCAAGGAGCAGGTGAAGGCCGATTTGATCGAACAGGGCCTTGCCGATACGATGCATGAGTTCTCTGAGCCCGTGAGGTGCAGGTGTGGCGGGGAAGTCGTCGTCGCGAACGTTGACTCATGGTTCTTGGACTATGGCAATGACGAGTGGAAGGCCAAGGCCACCGGCTGCATAGAGCAGATGAAGTTCATACCAGAGAACAGCAAGACAGAATATATACACACGGTCAACTGGCTCAAGAGCTGGCCGTGCGTCAGGAACTTCGGCCTCGGGACCAGGCTGCCCTTCGATGACAGGTTCATGATAGAACCACTCTCAGATTCCACCATCTACATGTCCTTCTATACGATCTCCCACCTAATAAAGAAGTACAAGCCAGAGCAACTGAAGCCGGAATTCTTTGATTTTGTTTATAAGAACATCGGGAGCTTGGATAAAGTATCCAAGGCCACGAGCATTCCATCCAATGAGTTGGATGAAATCAAGAAGAGCTTTGATTATTGGTATCCGTTCGACTGGCGCTGTTCAGCATCCGAATTGATAGGCAATCACCTAACTTTCTGTATCCTCCACCATGTCGCTCTTTTCCCTGCGGATAGATGGCCAAAAGGGATGGTGGCTTTCGGCGTCGGTCTGTTGGAAGGAGCCAAGATGTCCTCCTCGAAGGGCAACGTAGTGCTTCTAAGGACGGCGATAGAAAAGTTCGGCGCGGATGTCGTCCGTCTTTTTTTGATGAGCAATGCCGAGCCCTGGCAGGACTTCGACTGGAGGGAGGCGGAGGTCATAGGCGTCCAGAAGAGCCTCGGGAAATTCTGGCACTTTTCGCAGAAGGTCATAGAAGACGACTCATGCGCCGATTTGAGGAGGATAGACTTCTGGCTTTTGTCGAAGAAGGAGAGGATGAAGGCAGCAGCCATCGTGTCATTGGAGGCCTACCAGACTAGGAAAGCCCTGCAGGCGGCCTTCTTCGAGGTATTCAACTACCTAAGATGGTATGAGCGCAGAGGTGGCAGCAATGCGAAAGTCCTCAAGGACTTCTTGGACGAGTGGGTCAGGGTCCTTGCTCCCTTCATCCCATATATGGCCGAGGAGATATGGGAAAAGCTCGGCAAAAAGGGTTTCATAGCCGAGGCCGGGTACCCGAAAGTAGACGAGGGCAAGATGAACGACAAGGCAGAGGCAGCAGAGAAGATTTTGCAGAACCTGATTGAGGATGTTGCCAAGATAGTCGACGTCACAAAAAAGAAACCTAAGGAGTGTTACCTCTATGTTGCCCCCTCCTGGAAGTTCGAGCTCTATGAGAAGATCGCCGCTGGCGCGCAGATAGGCGACGTGATGAAGGACGAGAAGTTCAGGAAGTACGGCAAAGAGGTGCCCAATATCTTCAAGAAGTCCAAGGAGACTGAGTTCCTCAAAGGCTGGTCCCAGAAGGATGAAGAAGAAATTCTAAAGGATGCGCAGAAGTTCCTTGAGAAGGAGCTGGGTTGTGGTGTAAAAATAAACGACTCAGATGATCCTGCAAATCGCGCGCGCTTCGCCATGCCCATGAAGCCGGCGATTTATCTAATTTGAGATTCTCATCTAGTTGCCTGATTCAGCTCTTCTTTGGTAAAACCCGCTCTTCTCAATTCAGAAATTGTCGCCTCCGCGTCCATGAGTTCCTTAGCGCTATATCCTGCTTCCTTAAGTTTTTTGAGGTCGGCCCCATGTTTCCACAACTCGTAGATCTCGACGCCGGATCCGGCCATGTCCCTGACCCTTGTCCCGCTCCTCTTCAGTTCTACGGTCAGCTTGGCGATCCTCTTAAGTTGCGGACCTGTCAGGTGAATCCTCTTCAGCTCAACTGCAGTGTAGCCCCCCCTTCTTAGTTCCTGAGGACTGAAACCCGACCTGAGCAGCTCTGTGCCCCTGAAGCCGAGCATCCTCAAGTCGCTTATACCAAGGCCCTTGGAAATCAGGCCTTTCGGTTTGTAATTGTGCTCCCTGAGTTTTCTCAGGTTCACACCGTCAGCGTAGAGGCTCATCCCAGGGGATTTCGTCTTCGCTGCCTTGGCTATCAGGACGTCTATCTGCCTTACAGAATGCCTGTTTGGACTACGGATCCTTGCTCTCATTTTCCTTTATAGGTTTTTAGAAATAAAAATCAATCCAAAACTTTTATCAATCCTAGTAAAGCGTTCTGTTTTTATCCATATTGCTGTAAATTATATCCAACCTAAAAATGCCTCGAAGAAGTCTTATACCTAGCAGAAAGGTCCGGAAGGGATGGAGGAAAGAGAAACGAAAGGCAAGACAGATCCCTAAAGAGAAGTCTAAGCGAGGCGACAGGCTGATTACTACTGGAAAAATCTACCAGGAGGGGATGCAACAACCCATAGACACCCTGACAAAGCACAGATGGCCTAGGAGGGTTGCCGGCATCGGACTTGTGATGTACACTACCATGGGCTGGGGCATGATCCAGCCAAGGCTTCCTAGATACCCAGGTTACTACAAGAACATCGGCGGGCTAGCCTGGATGGGGACAGTGGGCGCCGGCGCTGCCGGCTTTGCGCTCTGGGGGCGGAGGCTTAAGAGGCAGAAAAGAGGCGCTGCCAAGGAGATTGCCTCTAGCATCAGAAAAGGCAAGCTACCCGAGCATGTCAGAGTGGCAGTGGAGGGGTATCCGTACTTCCGCGGGGTTCCCGGAGGGCTTATGTTCACCCGCAACCGCGAGTTCGACACATACAGTGTAAACCCGGCGTTCCCATATGGTTCCAGGGGCATGGTCCCCTTCGCCAGGATGAGGGGGCGCAAGCTCCTCAAGCCAGGGAAGCAAAAGCGTTCTAAGTAGGCACTATCCTGGGTGCCTGGCAGGGTATCCAGTACTCGAAGTCCTTACCGTAGGAGTTTATAGCATTCCTCAGCCAGACAGGGACGATATAATGCTTTTGAAAGTCCTCTGAGGAGTAATCATAAGTCCCGTGAAGGTTCTTGCCCTTTTTGTCCTCTAGGTATATGCCTCTTAACCCCAAATGCGTGTTTGGATTGCCATTCAGTTTTATCCCAGCAGGCCAGGATGCCACCAGGTCCCCCTTCAGGCGTATCTTGAGGAACCGGTTCTCTGGCCAATTCTCCCGCTGCGAGTCGTTCAGCCCGCCCCACCAGTCGGCTGAATCGAGTATACGCCCCGCAGTGGGCACAAAAAATTCACCATTCTCCGAGTGTACGAAAGGGGCAGGAGTCATCCATGCGCCATAGTAAGCATTGCCCCCCATCCAGCTGAAGTTCCAGTATATGTCCGTTGAGAATTGTTTCTGGAACTGCCTCGTGGCCGGGTTTGTGGCCCATCTGGGCGTGTCATCGAACGGGTTTTTTATAGGCAGATTGAACTTTGCCGTGAAATTGGCTATTTGCCCATCCGTCCAGTTGTAGTTCCTAAGCTGGCTCGGGTCCCGCTCCCAGGACGCTATGCACCCATCCCATATTATCTCCACGGGAGCGGAGCTATTGGGCGCGCCTCTTATGGGCGTGTTAAGCCCCATGCCTTGGCTATATGCTGTAGTGACTCGCGGCGAGGGGCTCGTGGTCGGTCCAAGGCCGTCAGTCCTTCTAGTCATGCAGAACATCCTATTGCCCAAAAGACCGATAGTGTCATAACACAGGAATCTCTCCTCCCATAAGAAATAAGGTTGCCTGCCATCTATATTCTTCCATTCATCCATAGTATTGAATCGCGTACCCATTGTGGTGAAAATAGAGTAGATGTCATGCAGGGGCTCACCAATCCTGTCCCATTCGTTCGGTCTGTGTCTCTCCTCGGTAAGGAAGAATTCCATGAACCATTCCAGATCATACGTGTCAACACCTATTGGCATATCTGTCGCAGTCGTCGCGCCAACTACGTCGTTTGCGTTTGTGGCGCCCGTCGTAATGCCGCCCCCTTGGCATGCCATGCTGTAGACCAATGCCTTGCGCCGATCCGGGGGGGCTGGTCGCTGCCAGAAGAATCCTTGCAACATCCATATGGTCCAGCCGGTCTTATACAAACCATAGGTGCAGCCATAATCCGTCATGAAGAAGTTCCCGTATTGCTGGTTCAGCTGGGCTTCGCGGGCCTCGGCCTGGGCTTGGGTCTCATGGCACTCTACCTGCAGACTACTCGGCCCCCCGTGGCTGCTTATGAACACCATCTGGAATCTGTCGTTGCGGAATACGTAATCCAAGCTTTCCATTATGGGGCTGTTGACCTTGGCTCGCCATACTATGGGCCTGTAATCGAATTTGCTGAGCTTCTTGAATGCATCTTCTGGGTCTACAGTACTGCCTGTGAACAGGAAGTCTATATATGTTTCTGTATCAAGAATGAAGAGTGCAGCCTGCGGACCCATGGGCACGACACCGCCCGCCATAGTGTAATAGGCAGTCGCATTCGGCCACTGCTTGACAGACGGGACTTTTTGGGTCATCAATACCCTATCAGATTCTGTTTTGTACAAGTTGACCCTTCCCTCACAATCAGAAGGAGGCTGTTCTATGCAATATAGGCTCATGCGGTCGTCATTCCCGCACGCGGCCACTTCTCCGGCGTCGCTCCATTCTGTAGCTGATGTGGAGTTGCCTGTGACGACAGAGCCGCCGAAAAGGCTACCCTTCCCATAGTAGCAGTAGTCGAACAATTTTTTGTCATTGATGTCCAAATCCATGTCCTCGTCTAGGTCAGCCCACTCGCACCCCATATAAGGATTATTGTGGGGGTCGTATATGTACGGGTCCCAGTTCTCGTAGTTGCCGGCGCCATAGCCGCTTACGTATCGGTCAAAGACTATCCTGTTGCCGGAGATGGATAGGTGCCTCCTTGACCCGTAGCCAAGACTAGTCTTCATATCATTCGGCCCACATCCGCCCCTCTGGCCGTTCTTGCTCAGGTTGCACATCCAGATTTGGTCGCTTCGGGTGTACCATGCGACGATTTCCCCGGAGACTACAGGGTAAAGCTCCTCTGCAGTTGGGTCGTTGGTGACCCTAGTCTTCGCGTCATCCACCCCGCACCCCCCGGGCTGCCCGTTCTTGCTAAGGTCGCACATCCAGATGTCCCAGCTTCCGGATTCGTAGCCCTGCCAGACTATCTTGTCCCCAGATATGTAGGGATAAAGGCCGACGGAATGGGGGCTTTTCGTGATTTGAGTCCTTGTGTCATTATCCAAACACCCCCCGGGCTGCCCGTTCTTGCTAAGATCGCACATGTAGATCTTCCCAGTGTCGAGGCCAATAATCCTATTGCCGGATATAGCCTGAGTCCCACCAACATATCTAATCCTGGAGAGCTGGCCAGTGGGTATATCATAAACGTAAGTCCCTATGACTATCTTGTCGCCGTCTATGGCAATGACGCTCTTGAGGTCTGCGTACTCGCCGTCTGCAACGGGATAGACCCTGGTCTCCTGCCCGGTCGTGATGTCGTAGTAGAAAATGGCCCTGTACTGCGCGCCTACGGGCCAGTCTGGCGGCGGGATGCCCCTCTGATAATAGACTATATAATTACCGGATATAGCCGCCGTATGTTCGCTTAAGGGACTTGTTGTTATCTGAGTTTCCTCCCAATTTGTGAGGTCGTACATGTAAATATCCCCACCCCCACTCCTCCAGTCCTTCCAGACCACCTTGTCCCCTGAGATGGCGTACCTGAAGCCCTGCAGCTCCTGCCTGCTTGTGTCCTTAGTAAGCGCTCTTAGCGCGCCTTTCTCCCTTGACATGCACTTTTCGAATTCTCCCTTGTCATCATAATCATAGGTTATAACACCATCATCATTCCTGTCCAAAACCAGACATGATGTGCACTCATCCCCCGCCTCGTGGAACCCGGAATCGTCCGTCCTTGTGAGGATCTCCCCGTCTCCGGCTTCACCCACCCACTCATCTATCGGGTTTTTCAGCTGCCCGCTGACTAGCTCATCCCAGTTGTCAGCAATAGTTATTCCACTTGGGAGCTTGTAGGGTACGGTAGAGTGGTGCAGCCGGTTCCAGGCGCTGTCACTGGGGTCGCTTATCCACGCCTTGAAGTCGCCGCTTATGTTGGCTTCAGATGCGCGCATATTGCAGAGCGTGTCGGCGTCCTCCAGCCCCCACAAGTCTTCGACCCGGTGCTCAGTCTTTATGGCAAAGACCTTG
>JAFGQM010000070.1 GCA_016935655.1 Candidatus Altarchaeota archaeon
CTGAGACCGCCCTGAACTTGGATATCATGCTCCTTGCTTCGTCTATGGTATAAACTATGTTGGTCTCGCACTGTTCGTAGTCTGCATGGACCAGGTATACGGAATACCTGCCTATGGGGGCGTCTATATAGACATCTGTCACCTTGTTGTCCGACAGGACGACCTCCATCAGCCCAAAGCCCACAGTGTACCTGGCCACTATCTTTGCGAGCTTCTGCACCTCAGCGTAACCTATCGAGATTTTGTTCTGCTCCGCGAGGTCGGCTATGGTGCCTTCATATATCCTCTCAAAATACCTTCTGGTCTCCGCAGGGTCTTCGAACTCCACGCCCTCTATCTTCTGCTCTGAGACTATCTCCTTGGTCTTGTTAAGCAGGAAGTACTGGTCTGGTGGTAGCGAGTATTCCGGGGGGTATAGGTAATAGAGGTATTCTATCTTCTCCGGATGCCTATATATCTCCACTTCTGCATCCAGGACCTTGTAAGAATCAACTAGCTCTACGCCCTTCGGCGCGCCCGTCTCCAGGCGGCTCCTGATGAATGACGGTTTTATCGGGCTTTCGAATATGGTCTTGTATATCTCCCGTCCTTTAGGCACCTTATGCAGCTTGAATATTATCGTCATCGCCTGTCTGATCAGCGTTGTGCTCTCCAACAAGCCCTTTATCTCCTCCAGGGTTTTCAGATAAGGTATGGCACATTTTCGGTACTCTTCCCCCGCCTGCGCCGCCTTGCTTCTTTCCCTCTCTATGGTCTCCTTCAGGTTGAAGTATCCGGCGATAGGGTCGGTCCTCAACCTATCATGTATAAGGCTCGTGACATAGTCGCTCCTTTCAGTCAAGTAATCGCTGCATTCGTCCCCCCCCAGATGGCTGGGCGACCATACATGCTCTGACTTCAGCCTTGCCAAGACCTGGGCGACCTCCTTAAGGAGGTTCGTCTGCTTGTCAGTGTATATACGTTCGTAGAACTCCTCGAAGTTTATGCTGTCGACATCCGGATGTTCGATGAGTTTGTCAAGGGTCCTGGCCATGCACTGGGGATAATCAGCGACGGAGGCGCCATAGATGCAGTTCCTGCAGTTGACCACCATCTCCTTCTTGCCTTCCATGTGCTTGATCATCGCACCACATGTCTTCAGGACATCTATAGTTTCGACCATTATTCGTTTGGGTAGTCTATATTTAACTTCTGGACTTAAAAATATAGGATTAAATGGAGCCCACCTTAGAGAAGTTTTGGAAATCGTTAAGGAAGGATTTAAGAAATAGAAAGGCATTGCGCAATGCGACCAAATTCATGGTAATCTTCATACTCCTTTTTGCGCTGTCCCTCCTCGTGTTGATACCGCTGCTCTCGCCACTGTGGGATTTCCTTGGCGTTTTCAATTCACACACCTCGCATGCGGTTTTGGCCCTTCTTGGAGTGGAATCGAGTGTTAGCGGGAATGTCATCACTACTAGAGTGGGCGGGCAAGACGTAGGCTTTGAGATCTCGCAGATATGCTCCGGTGATATTGAAATCGCCCTTTTGGCCTCACTGATCCTAGCCTCGTTTGACATCGCAATCTTCTGGAGGCTCCTCGGCTCCTTGGCGGGGGCCCTACTAGTACTCCTAGTCAATCCCCTCCGGATAAGCCTGACTATATTGATAACAGCGAGGAGTGACCTGGATGTGGGCGAATTGGCCCACAATATCATCTTCAGACTTTTCTTGTTCCTTTTGTTGGTATTCTACTATCTCCTCTGGTACAACTGGACCAAGGGGATGAAGAACCCTAGGTTGGAATATGGCCTCAGGCATCTTTTTAAGGGATAACAGGAGAGGGATGTACATAATGACGCCGTTCATGGGCGTTGTGATGATCCTTATCGTGTTCGCGGTATCCTACTACATAGGCAGCGAGGCCAACCAACAGATGGAGCTGGCTGGCGCATCCACCCTAAACGATGAACTGCTGTTCATCTCGCAGTCCATACAGGCGGATTTCTTCGATCTTTTGATGCAGAATATTCTCGAGTCTGAGGCAGTCAAGTTCCTTCAAAGCAAAACACATGTCCTGTACCCAACAGCCGATTTTTCCAGCAACATCGGCAATGATTTCAGACTGGCCCTAGAGGAGCCGTTGGCCTATATAGTGAACGAGGACACATCAGAAACTTATTCCAAGGCTTATAGTAGCTTACCAGCCATCACCTGTAATCCAAAGTCCTCAGAGGCGGGCTCTTTGTCATACATAAATTTTGACGAGAATGAGGACGGCACTCTTACGATTTCTGCAGTCACGACAGGACAGGAGATAGAATGCATCTCGACCGAGCCTCCCGGCAGGACACAGATAGCTTTGCAAGGCAGGGGCTACCAATTGAGCGTCAGGGCTGTAGCGATACATGATGCAGCCATACGGGCCATAAACGACGTCTACTCACAGCTCAATGACATGGAATCCACTTATACCCAAGAACAATGGGCCTATCCGATGGAGGAGAAGGCCTTGGACAAGATAGTCGAGAACTGGAACAGCATGATACGAGGCCTCAGCTCGACGAGCCTTTTGTCCGGGTCTGACGGCCTGTATCTGGACCCGGGGAGCGTCCAGATATTCTCCGGGGACGGCGACCAGTTCTCTGTAAACGATTTCACAATCTCCTGTGGCGGGGAGGCGGGTTATGACGGCAGCAGAAACTGCAGACCAGACGAGGTCGGGCTGGATATCAGCGAGGAGCAGGAACGATGCGATGAGGTCTCCAAAATAAGCTTGAAGGCCGAGCTGGGTGAGATAACCATCACTACCCCCGGTGGCACGGTTTTGAAGGTCGACACAAAGAATCTAGAAGAGGAACTGAGGAAGGCCCTCGAGGACATGACCAGCGACATGCAGGGCTGTTTAAGCTACTCTGGCTCTACAAAGATATGTAAGGAGTGGGTCGGGAGACCCGGTAGCGTGCTAGTCCGCGGGGTCATATTGGAGGCCAACAGTGGCTACATCCCATCAGGCGTAGAAGCCCCCATAAACTTTGAATTCGTGAGCACAGGCTTCGGCCTGGACCAACCGGAGTTCGAGGACGACCTGGAATGCGACTCAGAGGAGAACAAGGATTTGGTAATGGACAATATAAAGGCCATATTGGTCAGCGGGGAGGGATTCGAATTGAACATACAGCCGGTCGAAGACAAGCAGGGCCAAAAGAGGTTTGATATCACGAATCTCGAGGACCTGGCCGAGAAGATAAACCAAGACCCGATGTATGAGAATACAGGTGCCAAGATAACACTGAACACCAACTTGAAGATACCAGTTCCACAGAGTCAGGGTCCCCCACCAGGTGACAACGGGGGGACTCCACCCCCGGAGACGCTTGAGATAACAGGCAGTGTGGAGGGCAGCAAGGGGCCGGTGTCAGAAAAGGCGGCACAGGATACGGAGATGCTAGCCACAGGGGAATTAAAGGGCGCCGGAGCCGAGGAGATGAAAGAGGCTTTCAAGAGCGGGGATGTCTATGAGCGCTATGGTTCAGTACACTCGGTTCTGGACAATGCGGCCAGTGCAGCCAACACAGTCGGGGATACGAGGTCTGCGACAGCCCTATCAAAAAGCTCTGGCAGCGTCTGCAAGATGATGGGCATGAGGCACGGGATGGAGACGGGAGACATGAATCTGGCAATCCAGGCACTCTGCGGCATCGTGTCCACTAGTCTGGACCAGAATCTGGCCCCTATCTGTGGGCTGGGCCAGTTGTGGGCCGCATTTGAGAGTGGCGATCTCAAGGGCTATAATCTTGCGGTAAGCGGGCTGATGCAGCAGATGGGGTTCGGCCCCATGAACGTAAACCCTGAGTTACTTAGGCAGGGCTTGGAGACCGGTAACATAGGCCTGTCTCTTCAGGGCATAGCGTCTACTCTTTCCTCTTCAGCGTCGGTTTATCTAGGGAATGTAGCCAGTCTCATGTCCGCGTTGGAAGCTGGGGATTCCAGGGGGGCCCTGGGGATCTCCGCCAATATAATGGGCATGTATGGTGGCTCGAACTCAGTCAATATCCTGCAATCAATTTCAGGCTTGGACCTAGCCGTACAGGGTGGGGATACCCAAGCGGCTTTGAACGGCATGATAGGCCTTGCGAATGTTTACGGGGTCGGCGATTTGGGGAACTTGGCGTTCATGGCCAATGTTGGCAGCATGAGCAAGACACAGGCTCTGGCCACAATCGGGAGTACTGTATTGCCGGGCTATGGCGATATGATGGGCCTCTTCGGTCTCCAGAACCTTGGGGGTACGATGAACCTTGACATGGACCTGAGGGGGCTCTCTGCCAAATGCAAGAAAGTCAATCCTTTGGCTTACCTATGCTTGGCCGGGGGCGGCGTCTGTCCGCTGCAACATGAGGACTGCGTCTTCTCGGGAGGCCTGCCGACCTTCGACTTGAACATGCTCTGTACCGACTTATCCTCAGCGGGGGGATTCAGGCTTAGTTGCCAGTGTTCCTACATATGCACAAAAGCCCCCTACACACGGGTTTTTACATCCAGTGCTGATATCTCCATAGGGGGTCTGGCGGCTAGTATGAATTTGGAGGGCATGGCGCCGATACTACAGATGGTTAGCATGAAGGATGCGATTAGCAGGCAAAGGAATGTGCAATATTGCAAATACGATCCATGATGAACATACGGGCGATATTCAGGCTGATGAGACCAGAGAACTGCCTTATGGCTTCCGTAGCAGTCGCAATAGGCTTTATAGTCGCGGGCGGTCTTGAGGTCGGTCTAGGACTGGTCTTGGCATTGGTCTCAGCGTTCGTTATAACTGGAGCCGGTAATACGATCAATGACTTCTATGATGCTCGCATTGACAAGGAAAACGCCCCTGACAGGCCGATACCATCAGGCGAGGTCACAGAGGGTTTTGCCTTTTACATGGCGATGTCCCTGTTTTTCTTGGGCATACTCTCGGCCTTCTTCATCAATCCTGGTTGCCTGATTCTGGCCTGGTTCAACTCATCCTTGCTCTTCGTGTATGCCAGGGATCTGAAGGGTACGGTACTGGCAGGCAACATAACCGTTTCCTACCTGACAGCCTCGACCTTCGTTTACGGCGGCTTGGTGCTAGTGAATCCGCTCATAACTGTATTCTTATTCCTCTTGGCGTTTTTGGTGAACGTCGGCAGAGAGATAGTCGGAGACATCGAGGACGTCCCCGGGGACAAGAAGGAGGGCTTGGTCACACTGCCCATAAGGATTGGCGAGAAAAAATCTTGGATTATAGCCGCAGTCTTTGTCTTGGTTGCGGTTGCACTGAGTCCGGCCCCATATCTCTTGAACCTTATGGGGCCTTATTATCTTGTAGTAGTCTTAGTGGCCGATCTTATGTTCATCGCCTCCCTGGCGGGGTGCAAGCCCAGGCTCAACCAAAAGCTTACCAAAGTCGGGATAGCTATAGGGCTGGTGAGTTTCCTTGCGGGGCTCATTTAGGGGTCTTCTCTAGAAATCTATCAACTGCCGCCCTGATTTTGTCTTGGACCCTATTCATATCTGCCTCGGTTTCCACTACCACCCAGGACTTCGTTTGCGCGAATCTGATTAGGACCTCCTGTACTTTTTCCTGAAATTCCAGGACCTCAAAAACCTCCTTTTGCCTATGCATTCTATCCAGCGCTTTCTTCGGGCTTATCTTTAGGAGTATGACCAAATCAGGTTTCACTGCGAAGGAGTTGATTTTCTCTATCCACTTCGGGTCGACACCCTGGATCGACTGGTAGGCGATAGTCGAGTAGAAGTACCGCTCGCATATGACGACCTTCCCGCCGTCCAGGGAGGGCCTTACCAGGTTTTTCACATGCTCCTTTCTGTCCTCAGTGAACAATAAAGTCAGCTCTTTGGGCGTGACGTCTGCTTTACCGGATAGAACCTCCCGGGTCCTCTTCCCCATGAGGCCCTTTGTCGGCTCTGCAGTATTAACGACATCGTATCCATTTTTCCTTAAATATTCGCCCAACAGTTTCGCATGAGTGCTCTTACCAGTCCCGTCTGCGCCCTCTATGACTATGAATATGCCGGACATCTTGGTTATTGAAAAATTAGTCGGATAAAAATAGCGCTTCTTTTATTTTTATACATAAAAGCATATAATAACCTCGAATTCTTGAATTGGGGTGATCGCAAATGGGTAAGGCAAAGACTTTTGGCGGAGCAGGTGTTATTGTTGGTGCAGCAATCATAGTGGCTGTTTGGTTGTCCAGGATCTACGGGACCGGCAGTTTTCTCGACTGGATCATACAGACGTACATACCAGTAGTCCTCATAACAATCGCGCTCATAGCCATAGTGATAGGGATATTGCTTTTGATATACGGCTAAATTGCGTTTATACATTCTACGGGCTTAGCTCAGCCTTTTATCCCTTTTTCGTTATTGTTAGCATTGATTATGACACCTAGTGCACCCCTTATTGTCGGCAGCCAGAGGCACGGAGTGAGGAGAACTGCGAACATGGTTGTTTTCCGTAGACCCACAGACGTCAAGCTCGCAGACTGGCATGCGACAAAGAGTACGAGAGCAGCTTTGACTAAGCGGCTGATGGAGCTGAGGAAGCATCCAGCAGTAAAAAGGAAACCGATATTGTTCAACCCAATCAAAAAGGGCGTGAACCAGGTTCTGGAAGACCGGTACTTGCCCCTCAAATCTAGGCTGCACCACATAGAGCGCTATGTAGAGACTGCGGAGATATTTGTAAAGGAGATGGAAAGCTAACCGAAACTTTTAACATTCCTAACCGGAAATATAACCATGCAAGAATCCAATTTCTCAAAGATTGGCCTGAAGTGCGGGATTGAGATTCACCAGCAGCTTGACACAAACAAGCTGTTTTGCAGCTGCCCCTCTCAGATCAGGGATGACGAGCCGGACCAGACCATAAGGCGCAGGATAAAGGCAGTGGCAGGCGAGCTAGGGGAGGTGGACCCGGCCGCCCTCCATGAACTCCTTAGGGACCAGGAGTTCGTCTATGAGTTTTATGAGGACGCGAATTGTCTGGTCGAGCTGGACGAGGAACCGCCTCACCCGCTCAACGAACACGCTCTTGAGGTTGCTTTGGAGGTGGCATTGCTCCTAAGTGCAAAACCCGTTGATGAGATACAAGTGATGAGGAAGACAGTAATCGACGGATCCAATACCTCTGGTTTCCAGAGGACCATGCTGGTCGCTACGGATGGATGGGTCGAAGTCAACAAGAAAAAAATCCGCATCCCAACAATATGCCTGGAGGAGGATGCCGCCCGGATAATAAAGAAAGAGGGCAATAGGGCATATTATCGCTTGGACCGCTTGGGCATACCCCTGGTAGAGATAGGCACGGATCCCGATATAACGAGCCCTGAGGAGGCGCGTGCAACGGCGGAACGGCTGGGCATGATCCTGCGCGCAACGGGCAAGGTCAAGAGAGGGCTTGGCACAATAAGGCAGGACCTCAATGTTTCCATAGCCGATGGAGAGAGGATAGAGATAAAGGGGGTACAGAACCTGAAGGACATCCCCGGTCTCGTTAGGAACGAAGTCATGAGGCAGGCTACTTTGGTATCGATCCGCAAAGACCTCTCAAAGCGCGGGGCTAAGGAGGCGGATTTAATCCTTGAGATAAAGGACCTATCACAAATCTTGTCCAAGACCAAGTCCAAGATCCTGAAGAACGCCCCCGGCATCTATGGCCTGAGGCTAAGATGGTTTAAAGGGCTGCTGGGCAGGGAATTGATGCCCGGCTATCGTTTTGGCACTGAGCTGGCCAGGATTGTGAATGCAGCAGTGGGGCTCAAGGGCATCATACATTCAGACGAGCTGCCGGGTTATGGCATGACGGAGAAGGAGATGGAGTGTATAAGGAAAGAGCTCAAGACCTCAGACGAGGATGGCTACGTCCTGATAGTAGCCGACTGGGAGGACTCAAGGCGCGCACTCCAGGCGGTCTTGGAAAGGTGCAAGGTCGCTCTCAAGGGCGTCCCAAAGGAGGTGAGGAGAGCCCTTGGGGAAAGGACCGAGTATATGCGGCCTTTGCCGGGATCTGCGCGCATGTACCCGGAGACAGACGAGCCGGTGGTCCAGATATCAAAGCAGGCATTGGACAGGGTGGGAGGCGGGTTGTCCCTCTTGCCAGAGGAGCATAAGGAGGAGCTGAAGAAACTGGGCCTTGGGGACGAACTAGTCAACCAACTGATAAAATCCCGCTTTCTGAATGATTTCAAAAGGATGAATGAAAAATTCGATCTGAAGCCTTCTATCGTGGCATCGGCTCTTCTTTCCGCACCCCAAGGCGTGGGGACGGAGAGGGTCGAAGAGGTCCTTTCCCTGCTTGCCCAGAAGAGGATTGCCAAGGAGTCGATAGCCGATATATTCGAAGAGATGAAGTCCGGCGGGAAAACCGTGGAAAAGATAGCGAAAGAAAAGGACTTGTTTTTATTGGATGAGAAAGAATTACAGGAACGGATCTCCAGAATCCTGGGGGAGAACAAAGAGCTGGCCCAAAAGAAGCAGATTGGGCCGCTTATGGGCAAGATCATGGCGGAACTCAGGGGGAAGGCGGACGTAGAGGACGTCAAAAGGATCTTGGGGGGCAGATTATAATGGGGTTTAAGGATTGGAAATACATACCGGTTACATACTGGTTGCTTGGGATATTGGCAGTGGTTTTTGTGGTACAACTGATTTCGCTCTTTGTTAATTTTCCGTTCACAGAGCTCCTTATCCTGGATCCGGAAGCGGTTTTGAACGGCCAGAACCTCTGGGGTGTGTTCACCAACATGTTCCTGCACGGGAGCCCCATCCACCTGCTGTTCAATGCATGGGCCCTCTGGATGTTCGGCCTGGCCCTTGAGAGGATAGTGGGCAGCAAGAACCTTCTTAAAATCTTTTTGATATCGGGTATCTTCGCCTCAATATTCTATATCCTGACATCGGTTTTCATTTTGAATATGAGCGCTTCGGCCCTCGGTGCCAGCGGCGCCATATTTGGGGTCGTGGGAGCTATGATAGCGCTCAGGCCGCACACCCGGGTGATGCTGCTTTTCCCGCCGGTGCCCATGGAACTCTGGATGCTAGGGGTATTCTTTGTCTTGATAGCCGTCTTCTGGTTTGGTACTGGCGGCGGGACCGGCATAGCAGAGAACGCCCATCTGGGCGGGTTGTTGATAGGGCTTCTGATGGGGCTGTACTTCAAGAAGAAGGAAGTCAAAGACCCGGATTTTGACTGGCGCGCATGGTACACATGAAAATGCCGTTGGATTATGAGGTTGCTGTCGTCGGAGCCGGCCCCGCCGGGCTGATCTGCGCGCAGGAACTGGTAAAATCTCGGAAAAAAGTCGTGGTTTTTGAAGAGGACAAGGCAGTGGGCGAGCCGACCAACTGCGCAGGCCTCCTTAGCAAAAGCGGTTTAAGGAGATTGGACATCAAGCCCGGGCGCGAATGTGTTTTGAACGAGGTGAAGGGCGCGCGTTTCTTCTCTGCGGATGGGAACACGGCGGAGATAAGGGCTAGTGAGGGCAAGGCCTATGTGCTGGACAGGCGGCTTTTCGACCAGCAGTTGGCCCGCGAGTATAAGGGCGACCTGATGCTGAATGCGAAATGCAGGGCAATCGAGAGGAAAAAGGCATCGTTTGAGCTTAAAACAGACAAGAAGACCATAACTGCCGGGTCCGTTGTTTTATCCACGGGGCCCGATTTTAAACTGGCAGAGCCCTTGGGCTTTCATGCCCCAAAAACCTTTATAAACACTATTCAATACGAGATCGACGGAGTGAAATGCGACCTGGATTTCGTCGAGCTTTACTTCGGGAGTGTTGCACCGGGCTTCTTCGCCTGGCTGATACCGACCGGCGAGAGTACGGCCAGGATAGGGTTAGGGGCCATGCATGCCCCAGAAAAACCGACCTATTACCTAAAACACTTCTTGGGGAAACTCAAAGCTGACGCTAGGTTCGGGGAGGACAATAAAATCCTCCGTAAGGGGGGTGGCTTGATTCCCGTTTATGACTCTAGGGCCAGGATTGAGAAGGGCAGAGCGTTCCTTTTGGGCGATACCGCCGGCCAAGTGAAGGCGACTACTGGCGGCGGCGTCATCATGGGCGGCCTTTCCGCGAAGATCCTTGCGGACTGCATAACCAACGGGAAAGATTATGACCAGGAAACCTTACAAATAAAAAAAGAGCTTGAGAGGCACCTCCTCGTCAGGAGGGTGATAAACAAGTTTGGCGACGAGCAGTACAGCCACATGGTCGATTTCCTTAAAAAGCCTGAGATAAAGTCGCTAATAGAGGAGAAGGGGGATATGGACATGGTGTCCCCCCTAATCGACTCGGTTGTAAAAAACCCTGCCTTGGCCTTAAAGGCCATGCATTTTCTGGGGAAGGGGCTTTTTTAATTTTTCTACACTTACTTTCAAAATAAGAGACAATGACTGCCGGGGAAGCCTTAGGCTTTATGGCCTTGGACGGGTGGGCCGTGTTGGGTACACTTCTGAAGACGCTGATTGTTATAATGATACCAGGGTATCTGCTAACTCTTGCCCTCTTCCCAAAAAAGGACGATCTGGAGTTCAGTGAGAGATTCGCGTTGTCCTTTGCGCTCGGTCTGACACCAGTATTCCTGTTGACTACGCTCAATCTAGTCTTAAACTTCAAGATTAATTTCTTCACGGACTTGATAATGGTTTTGATAGTCTCCGCCATAGGCATATTGGGGTATGTCTACAGGGGCGGAGAACTGAATATCATGGGCAAGACCCTTCTGAAACCGTATAGGACAGGTTAACCTCGCGGTTCTTCTAAGGCTTTTTTATAATGCGCTCAAATCACCCGTAATCTTGTCTATCTTTTCCTCCCTCTCCGGGCCTATCCCCAGGCATGTCGCCGTTCCTGGCGGGACCTCAGTCAGGCCCGCATCTATCACAAGGGAGTTCGTGAGCCTTGCCTTCTCCGCTTTTTGGGTCAGGGCCAGTAGCTCGCCTTTGTCCTTGCATTTGAGCACTATCTTCTTTGCCCCCTCATCAAGCCACTTTTTCGTCAGTTTGACGTCCTTTTGGCTTATAAAGCAATTTAAGACTGCATGAGAAACCTGCGCGCAGAGCTTACCCTTGCTGAGCTTCAAATCATCCCTTACAACCACAACCAATTTGTACATTTTATCATTTTTATTTTTACAATGACTAATTTAAATGTAGTGTAACGGGGGCCAAAAACAGATGATAGCCCCTAAGAGACTAAAATGGAAACTGGAATTAAGGTCGGTGACGTGATGGGGAAGGGTGTGATAACCGCAGGCCCAGACGATACTGTCACAAAGGTCTGTGAGACAATGGCTAGATACGATCTCAGCGGTATTACCATAATGGAAAGGGGCAAGGTCGTGGGGGTCTTCACCCAGGGTGATCTTGTCAATTTGGTGGCATCCGGCGAGAACCCCGGAGTCGTGAAAGTCAAGGAGATAATGGGCAAGGAGGTCGTTAACATAGGCCCGGATTCCGACATAAGCGAGGCTGCGAAACTCATGGTCAAAAAGAAGGTGAAAAGGCTGCCTGTGCTCAGAGACGGTCACCTTGTGGGCATTCTCACACAGACCGACATAGTCAGGATATCCCCCTCCGTTTATGACCTGATCTATGAAAAGGCAAAGACAGAGGAAGGCCCGCTCCTGGAGTCAGAGACCGGGATGACCGGCGAGTGCGAGGAGTGCGGCAACCACTCCGAAACCCTGAGGAATGTCAACGGGACCCTTGTCTGCGAGGAATGTTACGAAGACATCGAGGAGAAGCTTTAGTCCCATTACGATAAAGTGAATAAAAAAATACGCAAGTTTTTTTCCTTTCAGGAGACCAAAAAAAGGTTGAAGGGGAGCCATCGCCCTGCAGGTTCCAAACCGATCCTTAATCTGGCTTCAAAAGGGCCGATTGTGGTATACCCGACATCCACCATAAAACAGGCCAGCAAGGTGATTGTCGACAATGGGCTGAGGAGGCTGCCGGTGGTAAACCCGGGCACAAGGAGGCTTGCAGGCATCCTGAGCACTATGGATTTTGTCGATTTCTTTGGTGGTGGGGATAAGTTCAATATACTACAAAAGGATTACAAGGGCAACTTCCTGTCGGCCATCAACTCCAGCGTGTCGAAGATAATGACTGAGAATGTGGTCAACGTAAAGGACAGCGAATCTGTCGAGGACGTGGCCCAGCTGATGCTTAAGGAAGGCGTCGGTGGCTGCCCGGTCGTCGATTCCAACGGGGTGGTCATAGCCATAGTCTCTGAGAGAGACTTCATAAAGCACATCTCCGGCATGAAATTCGGTTTGACTGCCGGGGATGTGATGACAAAGAGGGTGATCACTGTGACCCCCGGCACATCGATCAAGGATGCCGCGCGCATAATGGTGAAGAACAGCCTGAGGAGGCTTCCTGTTTTGAGCGAGGACAAGCTGGTAGGCGTGCTGAGGACATACGAACTACTCAAATTCATAGGGGGGAACGGCTTTGCAAAGTTCCACACAGCCGATGTGGAGGCCATATTAGGCGAGAAGGTAAGCAACGTGATGAATGTCGCCCTCATAACCGTGACAAAGGACCAGGATATAGGGGATGTGGCCGCACTCATGTCCTCCAAAAGGTTCGGCGGGTTCCCTGTCGAAGAAAGGGGCAGGATAATAGGATTGATAACCGAGAAGGACATATTCCAGGCAGTTTATTCGTGATCAACTGGGTATGATGTTCGGCTTGAAGTAAAGAACAAGCAAAAACCCGACTACAACAACCCCGATGATCAGAAGTATGATGTTATAATCTATCTCTATCAGCGAGGCTTCGACCCTGAAGACTGCGTCCTGGTTTAGGTAAGCTGTGTCGCCGGAGTATCTCAATTTGGTCACATAGGCGGCGTTTCCTATATCAAAGGTCCCATAGAGATCGTTCTTGAACTCTGGGGTGACCTTTTTGCTCCCTTCCAACGTAAGCAAATCAAAGGAGTCGACCATAGGCTCGGATGACGCCACATAGACCGTGATTGTAGTGTGACCGGGGTTCTTGCTGGACGGCTTGAGCGGATAATGCGGTTTTTCAGGGGTGAACCCTATGATTATTGGCACCTCAAAATACCCGGTCTTCATGCTGTTCGCATGGTCGCAGAGGTTTTTCATGGACTTCTCCCCCTCATGGTCCAGCCCCCAGCTTTTGTAATTGGAATCGTAGCCATACCCGCACGCCTCGTCCACATTACTGTCGTGGTCCTCCACGATCCCCATGGCGGTCTTGTGCCAGTTCCCAAGATCGATTTTATTGGCTATGAAATAATACTTCGTCCCGACGTAGTCGTCAAGGACGTCTATCATGTCGTCGGACGCGCTGTACCCGTTCTCCCTGAGCCACTCGACCAGGTCCCGGGCGTTCGAGGCCTGTAGTGTGACCAGGTCGTAGATGTTGATCTCTTTTCGTTCGATGACGGTCACGCCGCTTACACCAGCCTCTGCCTTGTTCATACCTAATAGACTATCCACCCTATATGTTTCCCCATAAAAGAACTCCTCGAACTTTCGGAATATGCCTATCGTCCCGCCTGTCACTTCCGGGGTGGTGGACGACTGGATAGGTATTATCCAGGCGAGATTTATGGTGTTCGCGGACTCTATCTTGGTGGAGAGCACCATAGTCTCCTTCTGCCCGTCCCAGAATATCACTGCCTGCTGCTCCGGCTCGCTTATCTTGTACCCCGGGTGGTCTGGTATCATCATGCCGTCGGCGTAGGCACAACTAAAAAAAGGAATTAGGGCCAAAACCGCCAAAATCCCAACTAAGACAGCCTTTTTCATCTCGATTCTATCTAAGAATGACTGAAATAAAAACCCGGCTATTTAGGCAACTTAGGCAGGCATTTCATACCATCATCGATCTTGCACTGCGGGCATTCATCATTCTTCATCTTCCCTTTGTTGTATGCGTCGTAGGCTGCTAGGTCGAAGTGCCCGTGGCCGCTGTTGTTGAACAGTATCACCTTCTCCTCTCCACTTTCCTTGCACTTCAGCGCTTCATCTACGACCGCCTTCACAACATGTGCGGTCTCCGGAGCTATGATGAACCCTTCAGTCTGGGCGAACATCTCCGCAGCCTTGAACACCTCAATCTGGTGGTACGCTTTAGCTTTTATCACACCCTCATGCACAAGCGCTGATAATAAGGGCGAATCCCCGTGGTACCTTAGGCCGCCGGCATGTATCGGGTCCGGTATGAAGGTATGACCCAGAGTGTACATCTTCAGTAGAGGCGTCAGCTCACCCGTGTCGCCGAAGTCATAGGCGTACCTCCCCCTTGTCAGACTGGGGCAGGCAGCCGGTTCTATCCCGACTATCTCCAGCTCCTTTTTGCTGCCCGATAATTTGTCTGCCGCGAACGGGAACGCAGTCCCGGAGAAGTTGCTGCCGCCGCCAACGCACCCCATGACGACATCCGGATACTCATCCACAGTCTCCAACTGCTTCTTGGCCTCAAGCCCTATCACAGTCTGGTGGAGCATCACATGGTTCAGCACGCTGCCCAGGGAATACTTTGCGTTGTCATGGGTAGCAGCATCCTCGACGGCTTCGGATATGGCTATCCCTAGGCTACCCGAGGTTCCGGGATACTTCTTCCTTATCATCTGCCCGACCTTGGTCTTATCTGTGGGGCTGGGATAGACATTTGCCCCCCAGGTCTCCATTAGGATCCTTCTGTAGGGCTTTTGCTCAAAACTTATCTTTACCATGTAAACGGTACACTCCAGCCCAAATATCTTTGTAGCGAAAGCCAACGAGGAGCCCCACTGGCCGGCGCCGGTCTCGGTTGTGAGGCGCTCTACTCCCTCCTTCATGTTATAATACGCCTGAGCGACTGCAGTGTTGGGTTTGTGGGACCCGGGAGGACTCACACCTTCCCACTTGTAATATATCCTGGCGGGAGTCTTCAGGGCCTTCTCGAGCCTCCTCGCCCTGTACAGGGGACTAGGCCTCCATAAGCGGTAGACCTCTCTGACCTCCTCAGGTATGTCTATCCATCGGTCCTGGCTTACCTCCTGCTTTATCAGCCCCATCGGGAAGATCGGTGCAAGGTCCTGCGGGCCTATGGGTTTCCCAGTGCCAGGATTCAAGGGCGGTGGCA
>JAFGQM010000071.1 GCA_016935655.1 Candidatus Altarchaeota archaeon
CTGTTTCTATGCCTAGTCCTCCAGCCTCCACTCCAATCAGCTCTACTTCTTTATCTTCTAAAAACTCATGCCATATGCCGATAGCATTACTCCCGCCGCCGACGCATGCTATTATCGCAGAGGGAAGTTTCCCCTCCTTTTCCAATATCTGCTTTTTCGCCTCCCTCCCAATGATGCTCTGGAAGTCCCGTACCATCATCGGGTAGGGATGCGGGCCAAGGACTGAACCGAGAAGATAATGGGTGTTCTCAAAGGTTGTGGACCAGTCGCGCATGGCCTCGTTGATGGCGTCCTTCAGTGTCTTCGAGCCAGATTCCACCGGTATGACTCTTGCGCCCAGCAGCTCCATGCGGAAGACATTGAGTTTTTGCCTCTCCATGTCCACAGTCCCCATATAAATCTCTGTCTCAAGTCCGAGTTTCGCCCCCGCGGTCGCAGTAGCTACACCGTGCTGCCCCGCCCCGGTCTCGGCTATGAGGCGTGTCTTGCCCATATGCCTTGCCAGCAGGGCCTGGCCCAAGGCGTTGTTTATCTTATGTGCCCCGGTGTGGGCCAGATCCTCGCGCTTAAGGAATATCCTCGGGCCATATTCCCGGCTAAGGTTCTCGCAGAAGGTGAGTGGAGTAGGCCTGCCAACGTATTCCTTAAACAGGCGGTGTAACTCATCCTGGAACTTCTTGTCTTTTTTGGATTTCTCATAGGCCTCGGCCAGCTCCCTGACAGCGCCCATAAGAACCTCTGGGACGAACCTTCCCCCATATTCCTCAAACCTCCCCCTGTCATCAGGATATTCCATTTTAACTGGGAGTATAATGCAAAACTGCCAATAAGAATCAGACTACTTGGGCATGTCCTTGGCCACAGTCTCCCTGTAGGCCTTGAGGATGTCCTGCAGGAACTTGTCCTTATCCACGCCAAAGTGCTGTGATACAGACTCGGCGAGCCTGGTCAGCTCCATGGGGAAGATGATCTTGGTCGACTTGCCGTCTGCCACCTTCTTCAGCGCCTCGAGGTATAGGTAGGACAGCGCGGGACTGTCGAGCTTTGTAGCGGCCCTCTGTATAGCGTTTATCATGGCCTCCCTTGCGTAGGCCTGCTGCTCTATAACCTGCCTCTGGTACTCTGCGCTCCTCAGCTCGTGCATGGACTCCTGGACGCTTTCAGGGAGGCGTATCTCCTGAATCTCCACGGATATCAGATCGACGCCCCATTCCTTCTTGAGCCGGTCCCTCTCCCCGGCGAGGAGCTCATTCACCCTGGCCACGTTGGATATGACCTCCTCTGCGGTCATGTTACCCGCAGTCTCCCTGACTATGGAGGTCAGGAAGTTGAGAACCGCCAGGTTTATGTCCCTCACAAGCAAAACGGCCTTGTACGGGTCGACTACCTTGGCATAGACGACTATGTCCAAATACATCCTTATCTTGTCCTTGGTTATGACCTCGTAGCCGTAGAGGTCCAGGGTCTTGATCCTCACGTCGACCACGTTGTACTTCTCCAGTGCAGGGAGTATGAAGGTCCATCCGGGCCCTGCGACGCGGTTGAACTTCCCGAACCTCTGGACCACAGCCCTCTCGAACTGCTCCAGGAACACGAGCGAGCCGAATACAAAGAGGGCCAAACCCAGGAACAGCAGCGCAATCCCGAAGGAAGTGCCCTGGCTAAAGTTCAGGTAGGTCGAAAGATATATGTATATTATAAAGAAGAGTAATGCAGAGATTATATAGTGGGAGGTGTTGAAAGTTGGCTTCTGCTTCGTTATCTGTAGCCTGGACTCCCTCCTCTTCTCTTGCTCCCTCTCAGATACCGGCTTAAGGGCTGCGTATCCTCTCTTCCTGGTTCTTGTCTCGGCCATATGCCACCGTCGGCGGATTTTTATTTAGTTAACATCCAAATTAATAAAAATAAGATGCCCCATGCAAAGCCTCGGAAAAAGGCTGAGGTCCTAGTCCTATGCATAGACAGGGATGATGATTTAGGGAAAAAGGCAGACGTGCGCGGCCCGGTGGTCGGGGAAGAGGAAAACCTAAAGGCTGCGAAGGCGTTAGCCCTTGCGGACCCCGAAGACAGCGACCTTAACGCCATCTATGCTGCTGTAAAGGCCAAGAGGGACGCCGAGCAGCTCTACCGCAGCGTTGAGATAGCCACTCTGACCGGGGACAAAGAGGTGGGGGTGAAGAGCGACCACAAGGTCGTCGGCCAGCTGCAGAAGGTCCTGGACACTTTCACACCAAAGGGGGTCATATTTGTCACTGATGGCGCCGAGGATGACGAGATAATACCCCTTATCCAGTCTTACACCAAGATACTCTCCAAGAAGACCGTGACTGTCAAACAGGCGAAACCTCTTGAGAGCGCATACTTCAAGATACTGGACTTCTTTGGCAGGGTCAGCGAGAACAGGAACCAAGCAATGATGATATTCGGCCTGCCCGGGCTGTTCCTGCTCCTGGTCACGCTGCTCTCGCTGCTGAGGCTCCCTGTGTACGAGATAATACTCCTAATGCTAGGCCTTTACCTGATAACCAAAGGCGCGGGTTTCGAGGAGCAGGTGTTTTCGGCGGCTGCCGAGATCAAGAACTCCATGATGGAAGGCAAGATACCCCGCATCTTCAACGCCATCGCCATTCTCCTGCTGGTCATGGCTGCTGTGAACGGATACCTGAACGTGCAGTCCAACTCCAACGTTATAATAGTCGGCAATTATGTGAGCATAGACCCCAGGACCAACGAGAGCGTGACATTGGACATACGACCGGACACAGTCTCAGAGGCAATAGTGAAGGCCCCTGTGACTACGGGCAACCTCATCTTCCACGGAAGCATCTACTGGTTCGTGCTTGCAGTAGGCCTTGTAGGCCTAGGCTCGATATTGCACAACCTCAAGGAGAAGAAGTACTTGCATATAAAGAAACACCTGTACACAATAGCCTTCCTGATTATAGTGGCATACTTCGTCAGCAACGATACGATATACTGGCTGCTGATAGCCGCCGATAACCAGCACATAGACGTCCAGGTGCCGGAAACCATGGACCCGCTGCAGAACTCTCTGGTCGCCCTGATAATAGCCATAGTCGTGATCTTCATGGTCTACTACCTATTGAAGGTCATCTTCTTCGACTATGTGGAGAGGAAAAGGGCCCTTGAAGAGCAGTTCCTGGGCAGGGAGGTCTACTCCAAGGACGGGAAGAAGATAGGCGAAGTTACCAAGATAGAGCTCAAGGGGAATGAGCTAAGGGGCATACATGTAAAAAGGAGATACATGCCCGAGAATGAGATAACCTCTAATGGCAAGGTCCTAGTAGTCAAAGAGAACAGCGAGAAATGAAGTTTTATATACCGGGTCCAATAATAATAAGGGAATGGCTACAAAAAAAGTGAGAAGGGCCGAGAGATATGAAGCCCGTCATGACAAGTTCGACGACCTCAAGCAGGAGCTGAGGATAATCAGTATGGAGTACGCTGACATCCGCGCGCGAATAGAGGCCACTGACATATACATAAACCACATGGTCCGGAAACTGGATGAGGAGGCCAGCCTAAGGAAGATAAACCTGGTCCTGGTAGCCGTTCTGCTGTTCTGCGTCATCACCATCCTGGTCCTTGTGAGCAGCACATTGTAGCTTTTAAATTTTTCCCAATTAACTAGACATGGCTGGACCCAAAAGCAATAAGCCGAAGGGAGGAGGCGGAGGTAAAGGACCTACTAAATCTGAACTAAAAAGACGCCTAGAAGAAGCTCAACGAAAGTCTGCTCGAGTTAGGGGGGGGTTTAGAAGCCAATTGATGCAGCAACAGAATATTGTAATAATCAACCAACAAAGAGCCGAGAGGGCTAGGCGCGAGGCAAAGAAGTCTAAAGAAGCCTCTGAGAGCGAAATCGCCGAAGCGAAGAAGCGCAGCAGGGCTGCCTTCAGGGGCCGTGAGACTAAGTTAGTGAGAGAGCATGAGGGCATAGTAAGGGGTCTGAGTCATAGTATATCAGGTTACAAAGGCCGAATCACGAAGCTAAACCGCAGGATAACGAGCTTGCAGGCTCGAGCAGATGCAGGTGATGAAGGGGCAAAAAGACAGATTGTCAGTTTGATTGCTGAGAAAGAACTCCTCGGTGCACACTTAAGGGATGCGACTAGCCAAAGAGATACAGCCCAAAGGCTCTACGTGGAACAGGCGGGGAGGATGAAGAGGGGGGGCGCAAAGGCGGGCAGAGTTATAGGAGAGGCCCTGGCCGAGACCGCACAAGAAAGGGCTGCGCGCGCAAAGGCTGAGGGTAGAGTCAGAAGACTCCAGTATGAAGCAGACAGCAGGAAGGCCAAGCATGAAAGGGCCACGGAGACTATCGGCCAACTTCAAGCTGATATCCACAGGCTCGGAGATGTTATCGGCAATCAGGACAAGCTACTAGATGTTCTTAAGGATGAATGGGGGAGTATGAGAAGGCAACTGGCGGCTGCTAGGGGTAAATCTAAGCGCGGTGGGCGGGTGGTAGGTGAACAGATAAAACAGGTAAGGGAACTTGAGACTAGAATACGCGAGTTAGAGGATAGGCAGAACCAATCAATGAGTGACTTGCAAGAGAAAGAGACAGAGCTCAATCGAGTTACAGGTAAGCGAAGGAAGGCAGACCAAATTGGTAGGGGAAGGGGAAAGGTTATTGCTGAACAAAAACTAGCAATTGAAAAGCTGAAAGGTGAGCTTCGGCAAGCTGGAGAGCAGCTCGAAGAGGCTAGAAGGCGAGGTGCGTCTAACGAGGACATACAGGAGCTTAAGGGATCAATTAGTGGGCTACGAGAGGAGATCAGAGCTCGGGGTGTCGTAGTGGACGAACAGGGCAGGGTCATAAGGGCCTCTGGCGGTGGGTTGATATACAACCCCGTCCAAGCCATGGGCGGGGCTAGCGGCAGGGATGCCGAAGCTGCTGCAAAGCAACTTGCGGATGAACTCAAACTCAACGAAGAACAGTTTAGCGAGCTGATGGGAATCCTGAATGGCAAAAGCGAACCCAAGGAGAAGAAAAAGGACGACTTCGCTGCCAAAATAGAAGCCATAGAAAATTCTAAAACCCTCACCGCGAAGGACAAAAGACTGCTGATCAAGGAGTTGTCAGGAGCTACCTACGGCGCAGAAAGATTCGGTAGGGGCGCAATAGCGGTAGGCCATGGTATAAGTGGATTCGGCTGGTTTGCCAGCACCATGGTCGGCAACATAGTACTTATTATCGCGCTTATTTTAGTGGCTTGGATTCTCCTGCAGCTGTTCCCAGTGATAAACATCTAGCGCATCCGTCTGAGGATCTTCGAATTGACGTCGCCGCTTATCGCGGCCTTTAAGACGTCCCCAATCGTCTCAGCCTCTACAATCTTTATCTTGTTCTTGTTCTCTTGGTCCAGTATCAGGTCGTCCCTGTTCGTCTTCGGGATTATCACCTCTTTCATGCCCGCCTCTATCGCCGCCTCCACCTTGGGGGTTATGCCACCCACAGGCAGGACCTCGCCCCTAACATCCAAAGAGCCGGTCATCGCCACATACTGCTTTACCGGCAGCCCTTCCAGCGCTGAAAGGACAGCGACTGCGACGCTGACGGAAGCGGAATCGCCCTCAACCCCCTCATAGGTCTGCAGGAACTGGATGTGTATGTCATAATTGGAAATGTCCTTGCCTATGTACTTCTTGACAATGGCTGATACGTTGTTCACTGCCTCCTTCGCTATGTCCCCCAGCTTCCCGGTGGCTATCACCTTCCCCTCGTATTTGCTCTCAGCAGCCGTTATCTCGGCGACTATGGGCAGCACTATTCCTCCGTTGCCTATGACAGCCAGCCCGTTCACCCTTCCTATCTCCTCGCCCTTGTTCTTGATGACCTCGTATTCCTTCCTCTTCTCCACGTACTTGTCGGCCACCTGCTCCTCCAGGGTCCTTGATGCCTTGGTGGCTTTTTTAACATCTTCCTTGTTCACGGTCTTATGCCCGCTCTCTATTGCTATGTCCCCGGCAGCGCGCACCAGACCGCCCAGCTCCCTGAGCCTGAGTGTTATCTTGCCCTTGTGGCCCTCCCTCTTCTTGGCGATCCTTAGTATCTCCTCGACAGCCTCCCTCTCAAAATGGGGTATCTTGGCATCCTTCACAACCTCCTGCGCGACAAGCTGGACTATCTTCTTCCTGTTCTCGTCATTGTCCTCCATCGCCTCATTCATGTAGACCTCATAGCCATAGCCCTGGATCCTAGACCTGAGGGCAGGATGGAGCCTGTTCAGGATCTCGATGTTCCCTGCCGCAACAAGGACGAAGTCGCACGGGACGGGTTCAGTGACGACCATTGCCCCGGAGGACATCTCGCTCCTGCCGGTTATGTGGAACTGCCTGTTCTGCATTGCCGTCAGAAGGTCGTGCTGCACCTTCAAGTCCATGGTCCCTATCTCGTCCACGAAAAGAACGCCTTTATTGGCCTTGTGGATGAGGCCTGGCAGGACCCTGAGATGGGCGGGGGTACCAAGACCACCTGATTGGAGCGGGTCGTGCTTGACATCGCCGAGAAGCGCGCCAGCATGCGCGCCTGTTGCTTCGATGAAGGGGGGCTTCTTTATATCCGCATTGTTTATCAGAAGCTTAGGGATCTCCTGGTCCTGGCGGGTGACCAGCCGCGCGCTCAGTATCAACACGCCGACGAGAACGGCGCTCACGATTATGTACGCGGCGATTATCACGTCCGAGAACCAGCCGGTGAACAGCAGGAACAGCGGTATGAACATCAGTATCAGGGAGAGTATGAACAGGCCTATCTTGCTCTCGCTCCCGGATGCGGACATCCTGGCCTTCTTCATTATCTTCTTCCCCTCCCCGGCCTTGGCAGTCCTTATCTTGGGGTTGTTCTCGTCCTCCTTGTTTGGTATGACCAGAACGTCCTGCAGCTCCTCCATGGGGAGCATCTCGGCCATTGCCTGCCCCAGCATGCTCTTCCCGGTCCCAGGCTCCCCTATCAGGAGGACGTTCCTCCTCTGCTTCGCTGCCTTCTTTATTATGTCTACCGCCCCCTCTTGCCCCACTATCTGGTTGGCCAAGAGCTCGGGGATATAGATCTCCTTAGTAGTCTTGAAATCCTTCCAGTCCTTGAAATCCTGGATCTTTCTCTTATCCTCGGTTTTTTCTTTTTCGGCCATAGATTTAAGCATGATAGTTTTCCACGTCTCAGGAGAGCACGAGGAACTCCCGAAGGCGGAGATACAAGGGATATGTGATTCTTACAATTCCAAGTTTAAAATCGTTGCTGGACGGGGCAATTACCTGCTGGCTGATGTGGATAAAGACATTCACGCCCTCGCAAATAGATTGGCTTTCACCCATGAGGTCTTCGAAGCAGCCTCTGTAACCGCCCTAGACGAACTTCGCTCTGTATTAAGAGGGTTGCCCCATAAAAATGCGTCCTTTTGTATCGAAGCGCACAACTTTGAGAACAACAGGGCTGCCCAGATAAAGTGGGGGAAGGCCCTCGCAGATGAGTGGGGGATACCCGTAAAGCTCGATGGACCCGAATTGAGGATCCATCTGGTAGGACTGGGGCCCAGAGTCGTTGTCTCGACAGAAAAGTTAGGGATGGATAAGGGGGGGCTGGAGACGCGCGACCCGTCCAAGAGGCCCTACTTCCACCCCACTGCCCTCAAGCCGAAGCTGGCCAGACTGTTCGTCAATCTGGCGAGGGTCAAAGAGGGGGACTCGATTTTGGACCCGTTCTGCGGCAGCGGGTCGATACTCCTGGAGGCTGGGCTTATGGGAATGCGCGCATACGGACTGGACATGGACCTAGAAAAGGTGTGGGGGTGCAAGGAGAACCTGAGATTCTTCGGAGCGAATGCAGAGGTCAAAGAGGGGGATGCCACAAAAATCGAAAAGACCTTTGATGAAAGATTCGACGCGATTGTCACGGACCCTCCATATGCGCGCGCAAGCAAGGTCTATGGGGGGGACCTGACTAGATTATATATGGATTTCCTGTCTTCTGGAAAAAAGGCAGTGAAGAAGGGGGGCTTCATCGTCTTCGCCATCCCAGCAGATGTGGACATTGGCGCAGAGATTAGAAAGATTGGTTTTAGTTCGATGTCAAAATATGAAATTTATGTCCACAGATCCCTCTCAAGAATGCTCTATGTCCTGGGGGTCTAACAGGTATTCGCCCACAAACTTATTACTGCGATTATGTCACTAAGACCCACGTTCCCGTTTGAGTCTAGGTCTCCTGTCGGGCCTGCAGTGGCCCAGTTGGCTATCACCTGGACTATGTCCCCGAGGCCTATGTTTACACCGCCATCCAGGTTGGCGTTGTTGCTTATGCAGGCAGAGTCCTTGCAAAGGTCGTATGTGCATGGGTTTTGGTCGACGCAGTCTGAGGAGTGGATGCATATGTCATTTTCTATGGGCGTGCACTGCAGCCCCTCGTATCTCCTCTGTGCAGGCAATTTGTTCAGATTGTTGAAGTCATCGATATTCGACCCAATCGCAGGCCAAGGTGTTTCCTTGCACCAGAAGTCCGGGGCAGATGTCAAATAGAGGGATGCCGGCATATCAAAATTCGCCCATTCTGCCGGGGCCGTTTCCCCTTTGACGTTGTCGATGAAAGTATTGGTCGATTCGGGGGTGGCTATGCCGATGAACTTGACCCTGTAACGGTTCTTCTCCACCCACATGTTGGTGTTCATCCGGTCGAAATCGAAGCAGTTATCAGGATAAGAGCACCAGGGATAGCTCAAAAAGTACCTCGCTGTATTTGCAATGACGTTTAGACGATCGGCCACAAGACCCTCGGATTCACAAGCGCCGTTCATGGACGTCCTAACCTCACTGGCCCTGTTCCTGAAGTAAGTTATCCCGGGGCCTTGTCTTCCCCACCAGCAGTCATGAGTGATTCTATATGCGTCATTCCCCTCGATTAGGTTCTCGAAGGGGTATGTGCCGTGATGGAAGATCCCATGATCCTCCCTTATGTCCTTCTCATAATTATACGAGTAAACGTTCCCGTTCGCGGAACCCGAGAATATGCCGGTGACCCAAACATCCTCCAGTATATTATTGGTTATCAGTGAGTCCGAGGTTTTGCCGCCAAGCCCTAGTGCATAGGTGTTCGTGTAGGTGGGCTTCTGCACCCTTTTGAAGTGGCTGTCCACGATGCTAATCTTTGCACTGTTCCCCACATCCACAAAATTGGCATAGGCGTTCCTTGCCTGGACGTTCCTGATCCAGCTGTTCGTTGCATAACTGAGGGTAAAGACAGTCCCTATGTACTCATATCTCGAGAGTGACGCATTGGCGAACAGGATCGTCAAGTCCTCGACGCCTGAATTATAAATAAAGTCAGGTCTCATCACCTTAGGCTTGGAATCTGGATTGATATTGTCCCTGAGCGGCGGATAGATCCGGAAGCCATTGAACCCAACATCCACGACCTTCACTACTTGCCCTATACCAGCTTGAAACCAGGCTGCAGGCGTTATCCGCTCATCGGCAAGTTGTGAGATTATCACGTAATC
>JAFGQM010000072.1 GCA_016935655.1 Candidatus Altarchaeota archaeon
GGCTGGCTTGCGGAGTGGGGAAGGGCAACCCCCCATTCCCTCAAGAAAGGCCTGGATGAGATGAACCTATGGATTCCTAGTAAATAATCTCGCATCTGCCGCCAAGGAACTGGGAAAGCGTCTTTGCGAGTTCGGCTTCTGTTTTGCCAATATCGTCCTTCCTATCTTGTCTTTCCCTTTCCAGTCTTTCCGCCCTCGTCTTCGCCTCCTTTGCCGAGCTTTCAATGGATTCCGCCCTCCGTCTCAACTCTTCCAGCTCCCCAGACGTATCGAGCCTGCTCATCTCCCCCTCTAGGGACTCCATCCTCCGCTTGTTGTTATTGAATTCCAGCCGCATATTCTCCATCTTGACTATGTTTATCTCATCTATCCTCCTCAGCATCTTGTCCTTTTCAGAGGCAGTCAGTTCCAAGGAATCCTCACTGATCGCCCTTCTCACGTTCAGGGTCAATGATTCGAGTGTGTTGTCTCCGGAAAGAAAAGTCCCCACCGGGTCTTCTATATAAGAGGTCACATTCCCTGGTGGGCACTTACCGGTCTCAGCCAGCCTTTTGTACTTCTTGAGGACCCTCTTCAAAGGCGCCAACATGTTCAGGATTATCGAGTCTATCTCCTTGTTCCTGTTTACGTGGCCTGTCAATATGCCCTCCCTTTCTTTTAGATCCAATGCCCGCTGGCTTGTCATAATCGATTCGCTTTCCCCCTCCAACCTTTTCTTCTCACTCTCGGATTTTGATACGTCCCCCTTCAGCCTTTCCAGCTCGACCTCGGTTCCCTCCACTGACTTCAAGTAATCTTTAATTGCATGTACTTTATCCAGCGCCGTTTCTAACAGTTCGGCCTTTACTCTTTTATCCTTCGTGACATCCTCCAACCTTTTGGATACCTCAGCTAGGTTTTTTATCTCCTTCCTAAGTTTTTTCATCTCATCTGGGAAGCCGAAATAGACCCTTTCCCCGTAGCGGGAGTCCAGCTGCTGGAGGCCCAGGAGCATATCGGTCATCTCCTTCCCGGAGCTTCTGGCGTTCAGCTCTTTTAGCCTGCCCAGAGCCATCTTTAATCCTGAAACGTAGTTGTCCCTTGAGCTCGTAACTATTGCCATTATGCGCTGCTGCACTTCCTTGGAAATCTTGGCGGAGGCCAAGTCATTGTTTCTCTCCTCCACCCCCTTTATGATCCTGGAGGCTTCCCCCAGGATAGGGCCGGATTCCTCAGCTATCTCCGTCTCAAAAGAAGTCTTTTTTCCATTTATCCAAACCTCTAACTCTTCAAACCTGAGCTGCCGGGTCGTGGGTTTTGCAACTGTCTCCTTTTTTCCGCCAAACATCTTCCTAAAAAAGGCCATAGCTATATTTATTTGGAGCACCCCTTTAAATGCCTTAAGGATTTTTAGGCATGCCTAAATTTTTATATGCCAACCTTCTAAATTCCACCATGACAAGCAGTAACAAGGAGGATTATCTTAAGACCATTTTCTCGCTTTCAAAGAAGCTGAACAGGGCAGTGAAGACCTCGGAACTGGCCGATTCCTTGAAGATTGCTCCGGCGAGCGTTACTGAGATGGTGGGGAAACTGGCTGAGGCGGGTCTTGTCGAGACCGAGCCCTATTATGGCTTTTCCTTGACTCCTCGGGGCATCGAAGAGGCGCAAAGAATCCTAAGGAAGCATAGGCTTTTGGAGAGGTTCCTTGTGGACGTTCTGAAGATAGACAGGGCCCTTGTCCACGACGAGGCCGAGCGCCTTGAGCATGCGATATCAGACAAAGCCTGCGACAGGATAGAGAAGATTCTGAAAAACCCGAAGTTCTGCCCCCACGAGAGTTCGATACCCTGCAAGTACACCAAGCCTGTGGTGACATTGACTGAAGCCGGCCCCGGCCAGAAATTCACTATCCTTTTCACAAAGCTCAAGAACAGCAAGGTCCTGGACAGGCTGAACTCGATGGGCGCAATCCCAAATTCCAACATAGAGGTATTAAGGGGGATACGGAAGGGCCCAGTGATTGTAAAGATAAAGGGGAGCGAGGTGGCCCTGGACAGGGACATAGCTTCTAAGGTTTACGTGGAGGCTTTATGAACAAGGAATTCACAGTAGCCCTGGTTGGGAATCCCAATGTCGGGAAGAGTTGTTTCTTCAACCAGTTGACCGGATTAGGAGTGGTATGCTCCAATTTCCCCGGGACAACAGTCGAGCTGTGCAGCGGCAGGAGCAGGATGCATGGCAAGGAGTTCTCAGTTGTGGACCTGCCCGGTGTCTATTCCTTAAAGGACGCATCCCCGGATGAGGCTGTCGTTAGGGAGTATCTACTAACCAACAAGCCGGACGTGGTCATAAATATAGTCGATGCGAACCTCTTGGAGCGGAACCTATATTTTACCCTACAACTACTCGAACTGAACGTACCGTTGATAATCGCGCTGAACTTCCACGAGGAGGCGAGGGACCAGGGCATCCTGGTAGATGAAAAGAAGCTCGAGAAACTCCTTGGAGCCCCGGTCTTCCTTGTAGATGCTGTCAGAGGCTCGGGCATCCACGAGCTCATGAAATTCGCTTTGGAGTACCAAAAGAAAAAAAAAGAGTTCCGGGTACCATATGACGACCATATAGAAAAGGCAATAGAGGAGACATCTGGGCTTTCTGCAGAAGACATCCATATACCAAAGCGCGCCTTCTCTTTGTATCTGCTGGAGAACTATGGGTGGGCCCGGAGGAGGCTTAGGAGGCGCGGTGGCAGGAGAGCCAGATCCATAATCTCGAAATACAGCAAGGAGCACGACCTGCCCGTGGACATAGTCAAACAGCGCTACGGTCAGGCTGCATTTATTGCCGACAGTATTACCAACCGAATCGAGCTATCAAGACATTTCCGCCACGAGAGCTTGGACAGGCTCACCACCGAGCCGCTCTCCGGCACGATGATAATGGTCTTGGTTTTGTTGGGGATCTTCTCTGCATTGTTCTTTTTTGGCGGACTACTGGAAGGGTTTATAGGCTCTACGTTCGAGCAGTTTGTGGCACCTCCCCTAAACTCACTCTTTGGAAGCATACAGAACGAGGCCTTGCAGGAGACACTCAGATACTCTCTAGTTTTGGGAATCGAGGCTGGCCTTAGCGTCGCTATACCCTACATCTTCATATTCTATCTCATGATGGCGCTCCTGGAGGACTCAGGGTATCTTACTCGCATGGGCTATATACTAGACAGGCTGATGCACCGGTTGGGGCTACACGGGAAGGCTATGGTCCCGATGATGGTCGGCTTCGGATGCAGCGTCCCTGCCATAATGGCCACCAGGACCCTGCAAAGCACGAGGGAGAGGATACTGACCGCGATCCTGATATCCTTCATCCCCTGCTCTGCGCGCACTGCAGTCATCTTGGGCGCTGTGGGCTTCTACCTTGGCTGGGGCTACGCCCTGTTGATATATGGGATACTCCTAGCGATAATCCTATCCGTGGGCTTCATACTCGGGAAGAAGCTGCCCGGGGAGAGGATGGGCCTTATAATGGAGATGCCGCGATACAGGAGGCCATCCGCGCGCAACGTGCTTAAAAAAACATGGATGAGGGTAAAGGAATTTGTTTATATGGCATTCCCCTTCATAATAATAGGTTCCGGGATTCTTGGCTTCTTATCCTCCTTAAACCTTCTCGAGCCGCTTGTAAAACCCTTTGACCCCCTAGTCTCGGGCTGGCTTATGCTGCCATCGGCCGCCGGCATAACCCTTGTCTATGGCATATTGAGGAAGGAGATGGCCCTGACTACCCTGATAGTCCTTGGCGGAAGTTACGACCTCTTGACCTTTATGACCCCGCTGCAGATATTCGTCTTTACACTGGTCATCGCCATCTACGTCCCGTGTATCGCCACAATAGCCGTCCTAGGCAGGGAGTTCGGCTGGAAGAGGGCGATGATAATCTCGTTTTTTACTATACTCACAGCTATCGTCATAGGAGGCCTAGTAGCCAGGGTGATGCCCATCTTGGGGCTGCTTGCTTGACTCCTAAACAAGTTTTAAGAATTGACCTTCAAATAGATGGAAATGCGCAGAAGCCAACGATCGGTTGAATACGAGAGAAGGAGAAATGCGGCCCGCAGGTCTGTGAGGCGGATGTTCGTCTACAAGGAGCTCTCCAGGGGTCTTAATATTGTGGTCAGGGACGGTTGGATCGATAGAAGAGCTGCTGATAGAGTCAGGAGGAAGTTCATCGTCCATATGCTTGAGAAGGTTAAGAGCAGGCCAATATCCAACAATATGCGTTATCAAAAGGTCTTTGACCCCGGAAATTCAAAGTCCTTGGACAAGATTTCCCCCGGCCTGTTGCCCAATTTTTCACATACCGTTATCCCCACTGTGGGTAGAGCGTTCCACGTGGAGGTGACCCCCGACAGGAGGGTCAGGATAGTCGAGAAGGAAATGTATCCTGAGTAATGCAATTGAGGCAATATTTAAATCCTTTATAGCCTTATACTACCATGCCCGGAAGAAAGAGCCGCGGGACCATAAGACTGATGCCCGCAAGGAAAAAACCGGGGAGTGACGCTTTGAGAGCGCAGGCAAGAAAGCAAAGATTATCCCCCCAAGAGATCACACAAAAAAGGATGCGGGAAAACGCCGAGCATTCAGTCCGTTTGACCTCCACCTACAAAATCCTTTCCAGGGGCCTTGCGGTTTCCGTCAGGAAGGGGGAGATCACCCCCGGGATGTCGGCAAGCGTCCGGCAGGCCTTCA
>JAFGQM010000073.1 GCA_016935655.1 Candidatus Altarchaeota archaeon
GCAGCCAGTCCTTTGAGAAGGAGCCGAACGAGTCCGTGGTTATCGAGGATAAGTCGCCATGGTCGGCATCACAATCCAACTTGATCTGGGCGTCGACTATCAGCTTGCCCGAAGAGTCCACCACACTCCCTATGACGCTCCCGACCGGCTGTATGAAGGCCGTGACATTCAAACTGCTCCTAAGGTCCATCTCCAGTTCAGAGAAGTAGTCCTTGCCCGGAGTGGATAAATCATCGAGCTTCAAAACCACGCTCCAAATGCCTGGCGCAAGCTTAAGGGATATCCTGCCGGTCTCCCCCACGAATCTTATTGTCTTTATCGACTCGCCGGTTTGCTTGTTCGTGAGGTGCAGCTGGATGTGCACATCCGTTATAAGCTGGGTAGTATCGAAATCCCTCACCTCCATCATAAGGTCGCTCAAACCGTCCTCTTCAGAGACCTCTTCCGCAAGGGCCGCATTCTCTCCGACCCCGGTTGGGGCGGCCATCAGCTTGGGCGACTCCTCACCTACGACATCCCCTATATCAGGCGGTATCACCCCCCCTAAGGCGTCTGAAGTCGCAGGGAACAGCTCAGCCAATGACTGGTTTTCTTCAGCCAAGGCTAGAGTAGTCGACAGGATAACTATGACAGTCATGCAAAGTAATGGATATTCCATCTCCCCAAATTATAGCGAGGCTTTACTTAAATATTTGTAAAATATATCGACAAAAATGAAGATAATACCTATAGCCTCTGATTCTCTGGGGGTGAGGTCAATGGCCACTCTTGTAGAGACTAAGGATTGTAGGATAGCAATCGACCCGAGCGCCGCACTTGGCCCGTCCAGATACGGCCTGCCCCCTTCGCCACAGGAGGAGGAAGCATTGAAGTTCTATTTGGGAGAAGCCCATAAGGCAGCCTCAGAATCCGACGTCATTGTCATCTCCCACTATCACTTCGACCATTTCGACCTTTCGGGAAGCCATTTCGAAAACAAAACGGTATATGCCAAGGATGTAACAAGGGACATAAACAAGAGCCAGATTGAGCGCGGGACTGCGTTTAAGGAAAACGTAGGGGGGCTATGCGAGATAATCTATGCGGACGGGAAAGAGTTCGTCATAGGTGACACGGTGATAAGATTCTCCCCCGCATCGGCGCATGGGCCTGCAGGCATCAGGCTCGGATTCGTCTTGATGACGACCGTGAAGGAAGGGGGCAAGACATTCCTGCACGCATCCGACGTCCAGGGTCCGGTAGTGAGGGAAACTGCAGGGTATATAATAAGGGAGCACCCCGATGTCCTGTACATGGACGGCCCCCCGACATTGTTCCTGGGCTGGAAATTCAGCTACAAAAACCTGGAAGAAGCAAAGGAGAATCTGTTGCTGATACAAAGGGAGGTCGATCCCGAAATCATACTGGACCACCATCTCCTGCGCGATTTGAGGTACAGGGAGCTCATGGGCAGGGTGTATGACAATGAGAAGGTAAAGTCGGCTGCCGAGGTCTTGGGCAAGGAGAACAGGATGCTAGAAGCCCACAGAAAAGAGCTATGGGATGCCGTGAAACACTGACTCTATCTCATCCCAAATATCTTTTGCGATCTCCTGCTTGGGTTTCCTCCTTAGATGTTTGGTCTCCTTTTTGCTGACTATCCATACCTCATTGTCCTCGGAGCCGAATTCGTTTTTTGAGACATCGTTCGCAACTATCATATCCATCTTGCCGTAGAAAAGCCGGTCCTTCGCAGCCTTGATGAGCTGTTCTGTCGAAACACCGCTCTCGGCCTTGAAACCGACTACTATGAGTTTTGGGGATCTCTTCCTCACTTCGTCTAAAAGCTTCCTTGTAGGCTCAAGCTCAAGAGTCATCTTCTTGCCGCTCTTGATCTTGCCCCCGACTCTCGTGGGTGAAAAGTCCGCGAGGGCTGCAGCGGATATCATTATCTTGAAATCACGAGAGGCGAGCTCCTTGAGGGTCTTGGATATCATCTCGTCCGCGGTGATGACTGGGATGTTGTGGCTTTGGTGAGGCAAATCCACAGAGATCGGGCCATGTACCAAGGTGGTGTCATACCCCCTGCCTACGGCCTCCTTCGCCAGGGCTATGCCCATCTTTCCGCTGCTGGCATTGGTTATGAAACGGATGTCGTCTATGTACTCCCTTGTCGGCCCGGTAGTTATTAACACCTTCATTTTTTAGCGTATAAAATTATCTATCCCATGATAAAAACCATAGTCTTCGACCTAGGCGGCGTATACTTCACCAACGGGCTGGACAGGGCTGTAAGGCTTATAAGTGAGAATTACTCCTTCGACGAAGAGATGATCAGGGAGACTTTGAGGGGGGATGCGTCCCGCAGGCTGAGGAGGGGGGAGATGACTGAGGGGGAGTTCTGGGGGCATGCACTGAGGGATTGGGGATTAAATGAAGACCCGGTATTCCTAAGTCGCGTCTGGTCCTCGGGCTATGTGCCAAGGGAGGAAATCAGGGCATTAATCAAAAAATTGAGGAAGAGGTATAAGGTCATGTTTTTGTCCAACAGCTTCTCCGAGAGGGCAAAGCACCTTGAGGCCGCTTATGGATTCCTGCAAGATTTTGACGGCGGGGTATTCTCCAACGAGGTGGGGTTCCTGAAACCCGAAAAAAGGATTTATGAGGTATTATTGGAGAAGGCGAAATGCATGCCAGAGGAGATTTTGTATATCGACGATAAGGGGGATTATCTAAAGCCTGCGAAAGACATAGGGATAGGTACTATGCTGTTCAAGGACGCAAAAACATTGGCTGAGCAACTGAAAAAAGAGGGCGTAAGGGTTTAGCTACTCAAATATCCTTACAGCCTCCTTGAGCTTCCCCCTTATGGGCATCGAATAGGGGCATTTCTTCTCGCAGGCACCACATTCCGTGCATTGGCTGGCCTTGACCCTGAGAAGGTTATAATTGTATGAGGACCAGTCTTCGAGACCATAGTTCTTGTAGTAGTTGACATAGAGCAATATTAGGGGTATGTCGATTCCTTGCGGGCAGGGTATGCAATACTCGCACCTGTGGCAGAAGTCCTTCCCGAGCTTTTTCGTTTCCTTTTCCAAAGCCTGCAGCTCGTCTTTGGATAACTTCAAGTTCGTAAAGATTCCTGCATTTTGGATTACTTGCTCGGGCGCATCC
>JAFGQM010000074.1 GCA_016935655.1 Candidatus Altarchaeota archaeon
CATGGTCCCGCGGCGTCAGAAGCGTGATGGCGTCTCCGCCCTCCCCGGCGCGCGCAGTCCGCCCTATCCTGTGGATGTACTCCTTGGCACTCCCTGGGACGTCATAATTGTAGACATGGCTGACGTTCTTTATGTCGAGTCCCCTTGCCGCGACATCTGTAGCCACCAGGACGTCTATCCTCTCACCCTTTAGCTTGTCCAATGAGTCCAGCCTCTTGTTCTGGCTCATGCCCCCGTGGATGGCCAACGCATTAACACCCTGCTTCCGGAGGTTTCTGGCTATGAAATCTGATTCCGTCCGTGTAGCGCAGAACACGATGGCGAGTCCAGGAGTCTCATTCTTGATCAGGTGCACAAGAAGGGAGAATTTATCGTTTTGCTCTATGTCATAGCAGGTCTGCTTCATCTTCATCGGGTCCACCAGGGGCTGTGTCCTTATGACGACCGGGTTGTTGAGGTACCTTTCCATGATCAAATAGATCTCGTTTGAGATGGTCGCACTGAACATCGCAGTCTGTATGTCCTTGGGTGTCTGGTCTATTATCCTTGTCACATCGTCTATGAAGCCCATGTCGAACATCCTGTCAGCCTCGTCCAGCACCAGGAACCTGAGCTCGTTGAAGCCTATGGTCTTCCTGCTTATATGGTCGAGTATCCTGCCCGGGGTGCCTACTACCACATTGGCTGTTTTAAGCCCTCTTATTTGGGGCTCTATACTGACCCCCCCATAAATGCTCACAGTCTTTATTCCCCAAGAGTTCCCGAAGTCCCTGAACACGTCGCTCACCTGGACGCAGAGCTCCCTAGTCGGCGTCAATACAAGAACCTGCAGGCCTTCATCCGGGAAAACATTTTGCAGTATCGGCATAGCAAATGCTGCAGTCTTGCCCGAGCCTGTCTCAGCCTGGCCCACTACATCTTTGCCCGCGAGTATCTCAGGGATGCACTTCTCTTGGATGGTCGTGAGCTCCCTGTAGCCCAGCCTCTCCGCGGTGTCCAGCAGCTCCTTTTCAAGCTGCAAATCTGAAAATTTCATTTTAGATAACATTGAATTTATAGAATTAAGCATTGGCCTGACGGGTGATAGTTAGACTATGCTAATGTAGTCTATATCACTTAGAAGAATAAAAATCAAGGTCTTCTGTCTTGCACGCGCATATTTGAAGGTGTAAAATTAAAATTGATGAACGAATATGGCCAAAAGACGTGCTAATCCCAAGCCTAGGAGACCTTTCAGGATAGTCGCTTCCTGTGTCTGCGGTACTGGAGTGTCGGCTGTGATTAGCAAATACCTTGTGCGGTCTTTGTCTGGAACAGACACGGGATTATTCCATAATCCGCCGGCAGAACAGGCGTTTTATACCAAAGAGGGCGGTTTTCCCTATACTGTACATGTCAGAGGGCTCAAGGGCGAGATAGGCAAACGACAGTTACTGAAACGGGACCTAGAGAATGCTGATCTGTTTGTGGGTATCGCATCCCCACGGCTTTTTAAGTTCCATGGGCGGGAGAACCTGATACCTGAGCTCGATCGCTTGAGACGGGAGGGCAAGGTCGTCGATTCCTTGAGTGACAAGTTGGACTACGATACGCTCAGGAAACAGATACTGCAGCGGATGAGAGACCGGGAGGGGGGGTAAAATTCACTTTCTCTTCGCCCTTCGCTTCTTGAATCCCTTAGCGACATAATCTCTGGAGAGCTTGACCGCCTTTGATATGGGGAGTGGAAAAAAAGGATAATGCCATCCTTGTTTCAGCAGGTGTTCTTTCCTAGGCTCGGTTATGACATTACCTGGGCTGAATTTATAGTCCGGGTAGGATTTCTCCAGGAGTTTCCCGATCCTGTAGTCCGCAAACGAGGCGACGCCCCTCCTTCTTAGGAGGGGGGCGTTTCTTAGGGGGTGAAAGCCTGAAGTTGTGATTTGTTTGGCAGCGTGGTCCAGGAGCACATCCACCCGGCCGACCTCTACGCCCTCCTTGATTCTGTCCTGCCTTATTATGTCCTGAATCGCCTCGTTGGTTATAAATTGTCCCTCCGACTGGTTGTCGCCCTTCTGGAACTTCCCCACAGACAGTGTGAAGTAGGCGTTATCCGGCCTTTTGCGGCCATACCTCCAGTTCGGTTTTATCCGTATCCCCCAGGTCTCTTTGTGGTCAGCCATTCACTTCAGGATATCTATCCTTAAAAGCTCCCCCAGGTCCTTTATCTCATACTCAGGCGTCTCGTCCCTGTTCCTCGGCCTTTCGTCCCTGTATTTCCCCTTTAGTATCCTTACACTCACCATGCCCGACTTTTTTGCCCCTAGGACGTCCCTGCCCAGCTTGTCGCCGACATAGATGCATTCCTCTGGTTTCAGCCCCATATCCTTTGCCGCTTTCTTGAATATCTTCCCGCTGGACTTCTGGCCCTCGGTCTCCCTTGAGATGAGGACGACATCAAAGAAGTGCTGCAGCCCTAGCCGTATTATCTTCTCCCACTGCTTGATTGCCATGCCCTCTGTTATGATGCCCAGCCTATAGCCCCTTCCCTTGAGTTTCAGCAGGGTCTCTATCGTATCTGGGAAGGGTTTTAGATGCGCTACCTTTGTGTTGTGGTAGGCGACTATCCCTGCGGCCACTATCCTCGCCCTCGCTTTGGAACGGCTCTTTTCGACCAGGGTGTCGAAATGCCGCTCATAGTTGGGACCATGCTTTTTTACGATGTTTACCAGAATCTCCAGGGCCTCTTCCGCTGGCAGTTTCAGACCTGCCTCTATCATCGCCTCGATGGCGTTCCTCCTGGCGAGCTCGACCTGCTTCGTGTTGTCGTATAGGGTGTTGTCGATGTCGAAAAGGACAGCCTTTATCATTTGTTTTAAGGAATAGTATAAATTAGAAAAGTTTCGGAGTAAAATGGTTTAGCAGCTATTCGCCCACAAGCCTATTATCGCTATTATGTCGCTCAGGCCCACGTTGCCGTTGGAGTCTATGTCCCCCTCCGGGCTTGTAGTCGCCCAGTAGCCCATGACCACAATAACATCACCCAGACCTATGTTCACCCCGCCGTCCAGATTGGCGTTGTTGTTGGTACATCCACCATCCTTGCAGAGATCATAGGTGCATGGATTGGAATCAACGCAGTCTGCATTTACACTACACAGTTCTGTAAATGTCCGGTTGTACACTATTGTGACCACTCCCTCGGAGGAGCCGCCGGAAGTTATGGCCCTGAACCTGACGCTGTCCGTGCCAGACGCATTTTCATCCGCGCGCAGCAGTCTCACTGGAAGAGCGGCTGCATCTGCCACTAGTTCGCCCTTTGACGGCCCTTCCAGTATTGCGTAACTAGCTGCTTCGTCTGGGTCAGATGCAGGCAGTTCTATGAGTATTGACGAGTTCCTTAAAACATACTTACTGTAACTGAATGCTACGGGGGGTGTATTGGCATTAGCAACTGGGGGGTTTGAATATGCCACTTGCACCATGACTGGTTGGCTCAAGGCTTTGGTGCCATCAGCGAACTCCGCCTCTGCAACTAGTTTTACCGGCCCCCCGCCGAGTGACAGGCCCGATATGTCGAAGTTTGCCGGCGAGGAACCGCTGGCGGCAACGACCCGGTTGTTCTGGAGGAGCCTTATCTCGACCGATCCTGGTGCGCTCGCGCTCGCTGAGAAAATTGAGGATAGATCCCCCGAGGATGGACTGACGGTCAGCGAGACGTCCCTGCCGCGGTTGTTCGCCTGCAGCTGGCCCACCCACCTGCCTGGCGTCATCACCGGCGAGTTGTCATAGCTGACGACCCTGATGTCGTGGAAGCCGTCAGCCAGAGTGGTCGTATCCAGAGTGAATGCGTCCCCATCGAGGACTACCCCCTCCAGTATCCCGTCGACAAACAGTTCATGGTGAGATATGCCCGTAGCCTCCGGGTTGTCCGTAGTAGCTGAAGGCATTATAATTATGACTCCGTCCACAGGGTTCGGGGGCAGGCTGACACCCATTTGTGGTATATAGCCAAAGGGCCTTGTCAACGGGTCGCCATAGAAGAGACACTCAAAGGGGAAATTGCCGAAACCCCTCATATAAGCCTCGCCCAGAGAAAGGCCCTTGTAGTAGTAATAATGCTGGGGCGCCGTTGGGAACTTCTGCCAGTAAGCACAAGGCTCATCGACCGTTCCCGCACTACCGCTCGCACCTTTTTTAATCCAGTTGGTCAGCTTCTCCTGCCCACCGCCGTTCAACACCCCCGCGTAGCTTGTTAGATGATCCCCGAACGATCCGGGCAATAATGTCATATCCGCGTTGATTATGCCTGGTGACGCTAAACCCGTCATCACACCTAGTACATCATGACGCCCTATAGGGAGCGCGGAGCCTGTGACGCTCTGCTGGAGCTTCTCGGCATTACCCCCTGCATTTTCTATATATGCCATCGCATCAGCAAACTGGTATTCACGCACATTGCGTATATCGTTGGTTGCGATGAAATAGAAGGTGCCTTCAGGACGCGTCCCGTCGACGGCCACCGACCTGTCGATCATGGCAGTCAGCTCGTCGACTGTATTGGCGTATGTGCCCGTATAACCGAGAAGGGCGCCGATGAAGTAACGCCTTGGCGGGTCTTTTTTGTCTGTCGGAATTCCGCCCCCCCAGTAGACCGAACTGTCAAAGGCATACATCCTCAGGCTTGGTAGACTATAGTAACCGTTCTCGGTGCCAGGTGTTCTAACCCCAGCGCGTATAACGTCGCTTATAAAGGCCCCGGTATATGCAGAGGATATGGCGATGCTTGTGGTGTCGACACTACAACCAGTGCTCACATAACCCGAGTCAGGTATCCTATACTCCGCAGAGTTTGGGGTTACCGGTGCGATTACTATGTAATCTATGTGGTCGCCCATCTCCCGGTTGTATAACATCCCAAATAGTGCATCAAGGTTCTTGTCAGCGAACTCGTTGTAATTGGCAGCCGCAGGGTTCATATACACAACGTTTCTGTCCGGTATGTCCCTTGCGTTCTTGTAATAGTTCCCTATATATTGGGACTCCTTGACTGTTGGGTTGATTATCAGGAGGGTGTTCTCAGGACTGCCGCCGTGTGGGGGCAGATTGAGCTCTGCTTCCTCAGCAGACTC
>JAFGQM010000075.1 GCA_016935655.1 Candidatus Altarchaeota archaeon
AACAGAAAGCCCAGCCAAGGGGCCAAAGGCAGGTGCTATTATCATGGCACCAACGACAACCGCGGTATTGTCGGCCAGCAGACCCAAAGTAGCTACAACCGCTGAAAAGAATAACAATAGAAGGTATTTCCTGTCTGATTCACAATTCTCTTGCGCGAATTGGATTATAGACTCCCTAGATGATATCTCCTCTGTCCTCTTCTCGATCTCCTCCTCTCTCGGAAGGATTACATCGACGGACTGTATTATTAGGAATCTGTTTTCTTCGGGGGAGAATTTGAACTCCTCCTGGAAGCTGTCCAATATCTTATCCGTCTTCTCTAGGGGCCTCTCAATGGTTATAAGATCGCAAGTGGACGATGCCACCAGACTATAGTGGGTGACACCAAGTCCCTTCAATATACCGACTCCTGTATCTCCCTCCCCCGGTTTCAAATAAATGTTTATTATCTCCATGCAAAGGTTGCCCCACCGACCAAGTCACAAACGAATTAATAATGATGGTCTCCTTAAAAATAGTATAAAATGATTTTGGTGCACTTTTTGCTGTTTGGCATCTTCCTGTTTACCCTGGTCAGGGGAAGCGACTATTTCGTAGAGGCTGCGGCCAGGATAGCAAAATATGTCGGCATCTCTGAGTTCACCATAGGCTTGACCATAGTGGCTTGGGGCACTTCACTGCCCGAGCTGGGGGCATCGGTAATGGCCTCGTTCGCTGGCAACTCAGACATAGCAATTGGCAATATCATAGGGTCGAATATCGCTAACATTGGTCTAATCCTAGGCTTATCTGCCGTCCTTGTGGCTCTTAGGACGAACAAGGAGATGTTCACCAGGGACTGTCTTATCCTCCTAGGCATAACATCACTGTTTTATTTTATGTCGTTTGACGGGATAATATTGTGGTCGGAGGGCCTGCTTCTATTAGTGATAATGTTCGCTTACACTGCATTCTTGTTTAAGTTCAAACCCCGATTCAGGGGCATGTATGGGTTCAAGGATTATTTCGCCCATTCCTACAGATTCCAACAGATTGTTAATATGCACGCATATAGGGAGCTTTTCGATGCCGGGCTGAAACAGGAGAGCTACGATGAAATAGTAGACAAAAGCCTAAACCCCGACACATACAAAAGAATTGTGCAGACTGGATACGGGCGGCTCAAGAAAGGACTGCTCAGGGAAGTTGTGATACTTGCCTTCAGCGGCTTTGTAATCTTTTTTAGTGCAAAATACCTGATACCGTCGGCTATAGAGATTGCAGCGTACCTCGGAGTAGCTGAGAATGTCCTAGGCCTCGTTCTAATAGCGATAGGTACCTCCCTGCCCGAGCTATCAGTCTCCATAAGCTCCGCCAGGAAAGGATTCAGCAACATATTGATAGGCAACATAATAGGCAGTAACATAGCCAACATCGCTTTGATAGGGGGGATCTCGTCCTTGATTCTACCATTGCCGACAGTAGGGCTGACGGCGTCGTTCACATTGCCGTTCATGTTGCTAATCACGATATTCCTGATAGTATTCGTGAGAAGCGGGTGGGAGATAAAGAGAATTGAGGGTATGGCATTTTTCGTGCTATATATAACATTCTTGACAAACTTAATGAAGCTTACAATGTAAGACTAGAGGACCAAATGGGAAAGATAACTGATATTGACCTAAAAAATTCGGCTGGCAAAGAGTGGCTTGTAACCAATGGCTTGGGGGGTTACGCCTCGTCTTCGATAATCAATTTGAACACAAGGAAATATCACGGCCTGTTGATAGCCTCCTTTGACCCGGCGGATGACAGAAGGCTGATATTATCGAAACTCGATGAGGAGTTTCTAGTGGAGGGCATCAGATACCCCATACACTGCAATATGTATAGGGACTGTGTGGATCCTCTGGGCTTTATTTTCCAGACCTCCTTCTCTCTCGACCCGTTCCCAAAGTTCACTTACAAGATAGGTGACATAGAAGCCAGCAAAACTGTCTTCATGCCTCATGGCGCCAACGCTGTCGTGATCAAGTACTCGATTGACAACGGCGGTAGCCCGGGCCTTTTGAAGGCCAACTTCCTGCTGAGCAGCAGGAACCTGCACTGGATAGTCAAAGACCCTGTTTGGGACTTCAAATCGAAACGTTTGGGGGAGGGACTGGTCTTCAGGGCAACACATGAAAACGCCCCCTACATTTGCATAGGTTCCACTGATGGTAACCTCGTGGTCCCAAAATTCAAAGACCAGTGGCTAAGGAACCTCTACTACAAAGTCGAAGATGAGAGGGGCTTCGAAAGCCTGGAGGACCTCTTCATGGGAGCCACGCTGATGGCTGATACAAAGAACGGGAAAAAGGAGTTCTATGTAATATGCTCGTCGTCACTTTCCGAGGAGTCGGCAATTGAGGTTTTTGAAGAGATAAGTAAGGATCCAAAGGCTTGTGAGAACAGAGAGAGGGAGAGATTGGACAGGCTCAAAAGGAGGTTCTATCACCTAAACAAGGCTAGACTTCCCTCAGACAGGGGGTCCCTGGACAGCCTGATAAGCAACTCGGACAGTTTCATAGTCAAAAGAGACGGACTAAAAGGGATAATGGCGGGATATCCGTGGTTCACCATCTGGGGCAGGGATTCCCTCATCAGTCTGCCCGGTCTTTGCCTGGTCACCAAGAGATTTGATGTTGCTGAAAATATCTTACTGGATCTTATAAAGCGTAGTAGGGGCGGCCTGATACCCAACAATTACATAAGCGGGCGACCAGACTACAACTCTCTAGATACGCCCCTCTGGTTTTTCTGGGCGGTGGGGAAGTACCTCGAATACACAAAAAACTATAACTTCGTACAGGAAAAACTTTGGAGCGGCATGAGGGATATTCTAAGCGCATACATCAAAGGCACTGACTACGGCATAAAGGTTGATAATGACGGCCTGGTGGCAAGCAGTTCTAAGATGCCCTTAGCCTGGATGGATGCGGTTGTTGATGGGATCGCTGTCACACCCCGGACGGGAAAAGCGGTGGAGGTACAAGCATTATGGTACAACTCGCTGAGGATTGCCATAGACCTGTGCAAGGAATTCAACGAGGATTACTCAGCCTATGAATCACAAGCCTTCATGGCGAAAGAGAACTTCCCCCGGGTCTTCTGGAACGACGGAGAGGGATGCTTATATGACAGTGTCTATGGAAAACATAAAGATGGCAGTATAAGACCGAATCAGATACTTGCGGTCTCCATGCCCTTTTCCATGTTGGGAAAAGACAAGGAGAGGGGCATAGTAAAAATCGTCAAGGATAACTTAGTGACTCCATATGGTCTAAGGACCCTAGCGAGGGATGAGGAGGGATACGTAGGAGTCTACAAGGGTAATTTTTCTGAGAGGGACAAAGCCTATCACCAAGGGACGGTTTGGCCCTGGCTTCTCGGGCCCTTCATAACCGCATATGTTAGGGTAAATGGCAATTCTAGGAGCTCCAAAAAGGATTGTTTTGAATTTTTGAAACCCTTGCTGAAAGAGCACTTGAATGACGCTGGGATGGGCAGTATCAGCGAGGTTTTTGACGGGGACCCGCCACACAACCCCGGAGGGTGCATCTCGCAGGCATGGAGTGTCGCGGAGATCCTAAGGACCCTTTTTGAAGACATATTGGTCTGATTCCTCGACCATGATTTTTATTCCCAGATTTGTATTATATGCAAAAGGTCTGAAGGATGAAACCTACTGTATTCGAGATTTCCTATGAGGCAGCCAATAAGGTGGGGGGGATATATGCTGTCCTCACCTCCAAAGCCCAGCAGATGAGGAAGACATTCGGCGAGTACTATGCCGTGGGGCCATACTTCTCAGACAAGGTCGCTGTAGACTTCATAGAGGTGAAGAACCACCCTTATACGGCTTTATTCAGAAGCCTGGGGGAAGAGGGGATAAAGTGCACCTATGGAAAATGGATTGGTGCGGACAAAGCCAACTGCTTCCTGATCAATCCCCTGCAATTCAAGCAGAAGCTGAATGATCTCAAGACTGATCTATGGAACAAGTTTAAAGTCGATTCGCTCATCTCATGGGACCTCTTCAACGAGGCCGTCGTATGGGGGGCAGCAGCTGGGATCTTCCTGGAGAGGCTCCTGGAGCACGAGGAGTTCAAGGACAAGGAGATCGTGTGCCAATTCCACGAGTGGCTTAGTGGTGCGGCCCTGTTGTACCTAAAGCAGAAAAATTCTAGGGCAGGTCTCGTTTTCACTACCCATGCGACCACATTGGGAAGGACGCTCGCAGAAGCAGGAATCGACATCGTGCGCGAGGTAAAGCAAACTACGTGCGAGTGCAAAGGAGGTTCTATAAGCAAGGAGAGGGTCTATGAACACGGGGTGCAGTGCATCCATACTCTAGAGACCGCATGCGCGCATAACGCCGACGTCTTCACTACTGTCAGCAAGATAACGGGGGATGAAGCAAGGTATATACTGGGGAAATACCCCGACGTGCTTACACTAAACGGGGTGAATGCGAGTAGATACCCGTCCATGGAAGAGCTTAGTATCTCGCATGGGGAACATAAGGAGCGGATAAAGCACTTCACTCTGGCCTACTTCTCACCCTATTACAACATCGACAGCTCAGATATGCTGTATTTCTTCACCTCTGGGAGAAATGAATTCCACAACAAAGGCTTTGATCTCCTGATAGACGCCTTGGACAAGCTGAATGTCAGGCTCAAGAGGGAAAAATCAAAGAAGAACGTTGTGGTTTTCTTTTGGATACCCGCCAACACCAAGGGCAGGAGCCTAGAGGTGCTGGACAACCTCTCACTCTTTGAGGCGATGGAAAACGAAGTGATAAGCAATCTCGATGAGATTAGGGAGCATATAATAGAGTCTGTCTGCCAAGGGAAGCTCCCGACAAAAACCCGAGTGTTTGATGAGTGCTTCCTCAATGATTTGAAGAGGATGATACTCAAGATGAGGAGCAAGAGAGGCGGCTCCCCGCCAATAAACTCTATGGTGTTAGAGGACGCTGAGAACAGTGTGAACAGGGCTTTTAGAGAACACAACCTGACCAATTCGGCAGATGATAGGATAAAGGTGATCTATTACCCCGTGTATCTCTCCTCTGCAGACGGTTTGTTGGGGCTCAACTACAATGAGGCAATAATGGGCTGCCACCTAGGCATATTCCCGTCATACTATGAACCCTGGGGTTATACCCCCCTTGAAACAGCTGCGCTTGGCGTGCCTTCGGTAACTACGGATCTGGCCGGCTTCGGTCAGTTCATCAAACAATTCACCGAAGGTGAAAAATCTGCGATAAAGGTCTTGGAGAGGGAGGGTAAGGGCTATGCAAAGGCCGTAGACCAACTGGCTGACTATATGTATTTCATAGTCAACACCCAAAGGCGGGACAGAGTGAAAAAGAAGATAGAGGCAAAAAGATTGTCCGAATTGGCCGATTGGGAACGTCTGATTAAAAATTATGCGGAAGCGTATGAGCTAGCTCTTAAAAAAAGTTCTAGGAGGGTTGGTAAAAGTGGATGAGACGCCTAAATACAAGTTCACTAGGAGAGTGCTCCGGGAGTTGAGGGAGCCCGATACTTTTTTTTATACTCGGGACGGGAGGGTCCTGAAAAGCCTGTGGGAGCTGATAGCCTATCTAAACGAATGTGAAAATGAGTCATTTGAGCACCACGTAAACCTAGACAAAAACGACTTTGCCGACTGGATAAGGGACGTCATAAGGGATGAGGAATTGGCCGAGGAGATAGACTGGTACCTCTCCCGTGAGGTCATGAGGGGGAAGATCATCGAGAGGATAAACGGCTTAGTATCGAGTGTGAAGGCGAGTAGGAGACCTGTCCTGCAAGCAGTCCATATACTGGAGGACTCGCAAACTCCCGAAGAACTCTTCTTCGCAAAGGATGGGAGGGTTTTAAGGAATCTTTGGGAATTGGAAGAGTTCCTGAGGAATGTGGATGATGAAACCTTTGCGCATCATGTTAACGAGGAAAGAAACGATTTTGCGGAGTGGGTCTGGGAGGTGGTGCAGGACTACGAGCTAGGCAGAATGATCGCAGAGACTACACAAAAGGAGGAGATGAACGAGCTTGTAAATGATAGGCTGTTAGAGTTGGAGAAGCTGGCTGGTTCGAGGGCCTTCCAGAGATGGGATGGCAAAAGGTATGTGAAATTGATAAAAAACAGGTAGGCTACAAGGGCTGTTCCATCAGCTGAGTTTCTTTAACTCGCTCCCGCAAGTCCATCACTATGTTCATGAAATTCGTAAAGGCGTCGTACGGGTTGTTGTAGTCGTTGAAATACTTGTGTATGTCCCCGTCAGCAAACCACTTGGTGCACATGTAGTAGAAGTGGTCCGAAGTCATCAATTTTCTCCAAGAGTCTGTTATCACTTTGTTCCCGAAGGCTTTGATAGAATGCTCCAGTTTCCTTATGGCATCAAATGCCTCCCTCTGCATCTCATTGCCCAACCATGCGGTCAGATCCCTATCAACATCGGCCCAAGAGGAGAAGTAGGGGACATCTATCTCGCCCACCGGCTCATTCATGGAGACTGCTTCGGTAGTAGT
>JAFGQM010000076.1 GCA_016935655.1 Candidatus Altarchaeota archaeon
ACAGAAAACAGCAAAACAGGGTATACCATGGATTCGAAGGACTATCCCAAGGAACTTGAAAAATATGTAACTCTCAAGGACGGGGCCAAGCTGCTGTTAAGGCCCGTGAAGCCTAGCGACCTCAGTGCGTTGCTCGCATTCTTCTACAGGCTCTCGCCGCAGAGCATCTACAACCGCTGGCTTTCCGTGAAGAAGTACCTCTCGGAGGACGAGGCCAGCAGCTATGTGAATGTTGACTTCTCAAAGGACATGGCCATATATGCGTTCAGTGAGGACAGCCTGCTGCGGGGCGCGATAAGGACGATGGGGGACAAGAACGGGGAGTCCACAGAATTCGCGATAGTCATAGAGGACTCCTGGCAGAAGCGCGGTTTGGGCCACGAGATGATGAAGTATGTCATAAAGATAGCCGAGGACAAGGGCTACAAAAGGGTCTACGGCGAGATATTCAGGGAAAACACGATAATGCTCATGGTATGCAAGGACCTGGGGTTCAAGACAGAGGACATAGACTCAGATGTCGTCAGGGCGGTCCTGGACCTTTGATGGGATTCAAAAAGCCCCGGCTGAAATCGGCCTCATTTCCGGGCTTTCGGGATTTGTTTTCTGAATCTGGTGCAAGAACAAAATCTTTGCGGGGTCGAAGCCGTTGAAGTGGGTCGCGGCAGCATTTGTATAAGCTCCAGCATTTGGTATCAGAATCAGGTCGTTTTCTTTCAATTCTGGGAGAAGTGCATCTTTTGTTATAACATCCATTGAATCGCAGGTCGGGCCAAAGACGGTATAACTACGCATAGGCTCTCGCTTATTGGACAAGAGCTTGTATTCGCAATGCCCGAATATCTTCTCGGAAAGCGAATTGTAACAGCCGTCGTCAAGGTATATGCACTCGTTTCCTCCGTTGTGCCTGCCCACGCCTATCACACGGGTTATGAGTGTCATGGCGTCGGCCACCATGGGTCTGCCAGGCTCTGCTATGAGCCTTACACCCTTTGGGAAAAGCTCAGGGATCTTTTGGTTGATCAATGAGGCGAGGTCCTCCCATGAATATACGTCGTTTACATAATTCACGGGTATCCCGCCGCCTATGTCAAGGACGGAGAGGGATATGCTGTTCTTCTCGGCAAGCTTGAAGACCCTTGAACACATGTTAAGTGCATAACCGAAGTTCTCCATTCTAGTGCATTGCGAGCCTACATGGAAGCTCAGACCTACGGGTTGAAGACCCAGGTCTTTTGCCTTCTGGAGAAGGTTCAGGGCTTTCTCTTCCTTGGCGCCGAACTTCATGGAGAATTTGCAGACGCTGCCTATGTCCCTAACGGAAAGTCTGAGTATGACCTCGCTGCCGGGGGCATGCCGGGCCATTTTCTCAAGCTCTTGCTCCGTGTCAAAAGTGAATGTCCTGACATTGTTCCGATAAGCGAACTCAATGTATTCCCACGGTTTCACGGGGTTTGCATATAAGAGATGCTCCGGTTTCGCGCCAAGCTCCAAACAAAGCTCTATCTCGTTCTTTGAGGCGACGTCAAAGTGTGAGTCCAGCTCCACCAAAGCCTTCACTATCTCCGGGTGCGGATTGGCCTTTACTGCATAACAGAGGTCAAAGCCGTGGAAAAGCTCCTTCAACTTTTTATAATTGTCCCTAACTCGGTCTATGTCACAGACCAGCAAAGGAGTTCCGTGCTCCTCTGCCAATGCCGTGGCTTCTTCAAAAGAGACCACTGAAGAACTTAATTCCCCACCCAAGGGGCCAAGTTTTCCCATTATGTTATCACAAGCTTAGCTTTACGGGTCGCTTTGGGATATGTTTAAGGCATTAAGAATAAAAATCTTTTCTTTAAGGTTTTCATTTTGGTCTGGATTTTCGTTTCCTGGCTTTTACGAATTTTTCTCTGGTGAACCTGAAATCCCCGGAATGGACAAAGCCTTGCTTCGTAGGTATCTGTTCTCCCCCCCGCATCTGGTACCACCTCTCCAGAGCGCGCTGCCTCCTGAAGTTGTCTGCAGAAGCCGTCAGCATTATCTCCTTCATGTGCGGATTGCGGTTGAAATGGGCACTGAGTGCTTTTTCGAGCAGAGCATTTGAAATCTCTGGATTCCTGCGATCTGCAAGCATTGCAATGCGGGTCAGTTTTTCGCCCTCGAACCAGGCATAACCGACTACCTTGCCATCCACTCTAGCGACATATGTGTCCTTTGGCTCGAATCTTGTGTTCCATACCTCCCAGATCTCCCTGTAGTCTTTGGGGTTCCTAGCCCAGCCAAATTCGACTTTCACATAGGATATAACAGCTAAAACAAAAAAAGCTATTGTTTGTATTCAGAGAGCTTCTTCTGTGAATGGCCGTCGATCTTGAGGAACGGCTGCGCGCGCTTGAGCCTCACGCCAAGAGACTGCAGCTGCCGCCTCTTGCGCAGGGGCAGGCTCTTGTTCTGCAGCGCGGTTATGCAATAGGCCGTCACGGGGCCTATGCCCGGTATCCGTATCAGGTCCTCATAGCCTGCATTGTTCAAGTCAAGCGGCTCGTCGAACCTCTCTAGGGCAAGATGCACCTTGGGGTCGCCGGGCGGCAGGTTGCCTTCGGCCATGACTTCCCTAAACTCGTCCAGTGGGATGCCGTATTTTCTCAGCATGAAGTCCACGCAGTACAGCCTATGAACCCTGGCCTGAGGCGTATTTTCCCTTTTCTCCAGCGGTGTCTCAGGAAGCGGCTTGAACGGGCTGTAATACACCCTCCTTAAACCCATGGTCTCGTATTCCCAATCTGCCGTCTTTAGTATCTCCAGATCGGTTTCCTCTGCGGCCCCGACGATCATCTGGGTGGTTTGGCCGCCACTCGGCTTAAGGTCTCTTATCCACTCCTGCCTCCTCAGTATGTCCCTGTCAAAGTCCTTCATGCTGCTGAGCTCATCGAGTCTTGCCTTGTTGGGAGCCTCGATGTTTATCGAAAGCCTGTTTGCATATGCGCGCGCCTCCGTGATAAGGTCCCTGCTTGAGCCCGGTAGGACCTTGAGGTGTATGTACCCCCTGAAACCGAATTTCTCCCGTATCAATTTGATTGCATCGACCATCTTTCTCATAGTGGTATCAGGATCTCCTGCCACCCCTGAAGAGAGAAAAAGCCCATCTACCTGCCGGTTCGAGTAGAGTTGGGCAAAGACTTTTGCCAATTCTCCCGGCTCGTAGGAGAAAATTTTCTTCTTGCAGTATTTTGAATTCTCACAGTATCTGCAGTCAAAACTGCATGCGTTGGTCATCAGTGTCTTGAACAGTGAGAATTTGGTGTTGTCCGAGAACGAGGGATATATGGTCCCGGGTACCAAACCTTCCTTCTCCATGCCTGTAGTCAAGATTGTGGAGGAAAGGTCCCATCTCCCGGCTTCGCCCAAGGCGGCGATCTTCTCGCTGGATGTCATGTTCAGTAGAAGTTCTTGAGAGTCGTCTGCTTGTACAAGAGCAGTTCCTTAAGGAGCGCGCTCTCGTCCACAAAACGCGGCATCGGCAGCCTCATCTTGTTGGAGAGGTATGCGAGTATGTCCTTGAGGTTCGCAAACTCCTTAAACTCCTGTCTCATGGCGGTCCTGACGTTCTCCCTGACGTTGAAGACCCCTAGGGGGACATATCCCTTGTAGGCCTCCCTTAAGACTAGGGCGCCGGCCTGCTCCCGCCTGCGCGCAAGCGCCTCCAGCACACCGAACTTGCAGCTGTAGTAGCAGCCGCCGACAGACGAGTACTCCTTTTTCCCAAGGTTCGTCTCGTAGTCGCTGAAGACCATCTCCTCCCTGCCCAGGACGTGCAGGAAGGCCTCTATCCACTCATATTGCCAGACTGTGGGCATCAGGATGACCGCATAATAGTTGTTGAGGCTGTCATACTCGTAGAGCCTGTAGTTGTCGATGACCTGATAATGCCTTACATCCTCCAACAGCATCTTACCAAGTATGTCGTCGCAGGCGGTTATGGACCATCTGGTGGGGACCAGCCTGCGCCGTTTTTCAGTGCCCATGGCACCGATCGAGAAGGCCTTCTGTATGCGGGAGAAGGGCATGTCCTTCCGGTAGAGGTCAGTAACTGCATCAGCCGCCTTGAAATCAGTGTCATAATAGACCTTCTCCAATGGCATGTCCCACTTGCAGTTGTCTATCTCAAAGCTCTGGATGAACGCGCTCGGCCCATGCGGCGTGTGCTCATCAGTGAAGGACTGGCCCATCGGCTTGTTCCTGAACTCCACCTGACTCTCCACAGAGCGCGCGGCAAGGGAGATGTTCCTGAGCTGTTCGACCAGCCTGTTGTCAAGGTCTGTTATGCCCACCTGCTGCTTGCCCCTCACAAGACTGAGCCTGAAGTCCACTATATCCTGAGTAGTCAGGCTCTTGGGTATCCACTGCTCCGGGCTGTCCACTATGGATGTGTCGCCATGCTCCTGGACCAGCATGGGCCCTGCAAAAACCTTGGGATAGTTCCAGCTGCCTATGAAGACTGAGGGAGGCGTGCTGCCGTCCAGCTCCTTGCCGATATCGACCGACCTCATATGCATCCGGGAAGTCAATTGCTTGAGGTAGGCCCCTTTTCCGCTTACCACCATTTTGGGTTCTCTAGAATCCTGGACACCAGAATATACTGAGGTTTAAGGAATAAAAGCAGGCGGTTTAAGGAAAACGTTTCACCAAAACCCCGGCTGATTTCAAAAAATCGATTTTTGTAACAGACGGATTCTAGGCTTGTTTCACGACAAATATTTTCAATCCTAAATATAGGGGGTTTGTGAAAAAATGAAAACAGACAATGCATGGAAAATCGGTTTCCTGAGCCTGCTGGTCATCGCGGGCACGGGATTGGTAATGGCCAACTTCGGGCCGGGTCTGCAGAACCTGACCACGGAGCAGCAGGAGTTGCTCACGCAGATGAGGGAAGCACGGGCTGCAGGTGACATGGAGACCGCACAGGGGCTCAGAGCCCAGTTGTCAGAAGGGTTGGGCGGTATAGGCGGTTTTGGCAGGGGCATGAGACACAATAACTTCCAAGCCCGCGGTCCGATGCTGGAGCCAGAGCAGCACGAGGCGTTGCAGAACGCAATCGAGGACAACGACTGGACGGCATTCTCCTCTCTTGTAGAAGAGTACGGAGCGCAAGGGATGTATCCCAAGATAACAGAAGATACGTTCCCTCTGCTGGTGCAGATAGAGGGGAAGAGGGACGAGTTGAGGGACTTGGAGACCCAGCTCGCCGAAGAGCTCGGAATCGATGGCGGATTCGGGAAGGGCCGTATGCTAGGGGAAGGTTGTCCATTCCCTGGAGATGAAGAGGGGGCTTAAGCCCCTTCTTTTTTTCAAAGGAGCCGGTTTCAATGGGATGTATGTGAATGCGGAAGGGCGCTGGGCGTTTCGAAGGTGATTGGCAGTGTCCGCAGCGACGAAAAATGCCGATCTTTCCGTTGCGGACGCCCGGCTGCTCAACCCCGCTCAAACGGATGAAAATGAGGGGATTGATGTTTTTGGGTCTATTGCTGTTCTGCAATGAATTCAAGTTATTGGGTTAGGCTGATAAGAACAGTAAACAAGAAGAGACGTTTCACAAAAATCGCAAGTAGTTTCAAAAAAATGAAACTAGTTTCAGATAGGTTCTACAATTGTTTCAGGACAAATATACTCAATAAATAAATAGGGATAAAATGACCAAACAGGTATTGCCACAAC
>JAFGQM010000077.1 GCA_016935655.1 Candidatus Altarchaeota archaeon
GCGAGGCCGGTGTCGATTATTCGACAGATGGGCCTGATGGCCGATCCGGTGTGGCCATGGCCTTCTTTTCCCCGGATAGAAAGACCCTGAAGAACGCCCTGCTGGGCCGGATGGGCCAGAACGTTCTGACCGCCCCCACCGCGCGTGCATTTGCGGTCTCTGGCGGCGAGTCATACGACCTTGGCAAGAAGCTCTCTTTCTTCGGCGATGGGCATGAGAGGGCTGTGAACAAATTCGGCAGGCGCATGTGGTCGGTACCGCTCATGGGTGGGGATTTCCTGGTCGAGGCCGAGGTCGGCATTTCAAAGGGAGCCTCCGGCAACTTCCAGATATTCAGTGCCGGCGAGTTCCCCGATGTCGCTCTTAGGGCGGCGGCGGCTATAAGGGATGTCAAGGGGGCCATCACACCCTTCCCTTTGGGCGTATGCGCCTCCGGCTCTAAGCTGGGGTCGAAATATTCCTTTTTGAGCGCTTCGACAGACAGTGGGAAGTGCCCCTCGATCAAGGGGAACGAGCTGCCAAGGGGCGTCAGATCAGTTTATGAGATAGTAATTGATGCCGTGGATTTGGAGACGCTGAAAAGGGCCATGAAAGCCGGGATCGGGGCATGCGGCGACCCCTCCACAGTTCTAATAACGGCCGGCAACTTTGGGGGCAAGCTGGGCAGCGTAAAAATCTACCTAAAGGAGCTGATGCGAAAATGAGGGTGCTTGCGACTGGCGTCTTCGACATAATCCATCCGGGGCATATATTCTTCCTGGAGTCGGCCAAGAAGCTGGGGGATGAACTCGTCGTAATAGTCTCCAGGGACAGGATAGCGAAGAGAATAAAGAAGCACACTGTCATGCCTGAGCTGCAGAGACTGGAGGTCGTCAAGGCGTTAAAGCCGGTCGATTACGCATTTCTCGGGGATGAGGAGAACATCTTCAAGCTTCTCCCGGAGATCAGACCGGATGTTATCGCATTGGGGTTCGACCAGGATATAGATGAGGCCTGGCTGGCGGAGCAGTGTTACAAGCTCGGCCTCCAGACAAAGGTCGTCAGGATAAGGCATCAGCTGGACGGCGATTTCTGCTCCACCACCAAGATAAAGCAAAAGATCAAAAAATCAAAAGGCACCTAGTCTGTCTATAGCCCACATCATTGCGCCGGTCAGGAGCTTCACGATTACCGAGAATACTTTTAGTAAGGCCAGAAGCAACAGGGAGACCCCGCCTGCGAAGAACAGCCTGCCCTTGCCCCCTCCGATGTCCAGGTCAAAGAACGGCTCTACGACATACGCCTTTACGTCTCCTTCACCATAAACCCCCTTCATGTTCTCTAAAATCAGCGCCTTGCTCGTCGGGCTATTCCATAGTGTCGATGCCAGGGAGTCCGCAGTATCCTCCTTGAGATAAAGCTGCATGAACACCATCAGGCTTAGGAGCATCGAGACCACTATAAGGACCCTGCCAGCAGCGTCGTTCCCGATCTTGAACGGCTTCCTGACCTTCAGCTCCTTCTCCTCGCTCTTCACTGTGAATATGGCTAGGGCCACTCCAGCTAGAAAACTGATTATAAATATAACAAACTCTATGCTCTGGAAGAACAGAAATCCTGGGACAACGCCTATCAGTACGAAGGGCACCGATACAGTAATGGCCTTCCTCTTGTCCATGTCTAGGTTCATATAGGCCAAGAGGCTGAGGGCAGTCGAGAGGACAAGAACCAACAGGAACAAAACCACTGCATTGTTCATAAGATAGTTCCCCAACTCAAAGATGTTTAGAAGAACCCCGTAGTCGGGCTCGATCACACTTAACAGCCACACAGAGACCAACAACATCAGTGATAACAGCAGCATATACGGCACATTTATCCTTGGAGTAGCCTCCGGTTTTTGTGGTTTTTTCTCAATGCCCCCTACAGTTTTGCCGGGGGCGCGCTTCCCCATCAGATGGTAATGGGCAATCTCTACCATAACCACGACGGCCGCTAGTATCAGAAGTATTATGAAGAATTCCCTAAAGACCCCCTGCGATGAGCCCTCACAGTCCCTTCTGCAAGTCTCGGGTTCCCCGTGGTCGCAATATCCATCCCCGCAGTCATTGCAGTCCTCGGGGCAGTCGCTCTCGTGCAGCGATATCAGCTCATTCGAATCGCACTCGCCGTCTCCGCACACAGCACAGTCCTCCATACAACTGCTCTTGTTCTCACTCGATTCACATACGCCGTTCCCGCAGATCTCACAGTCTCTCGGGCAGCTTATGTTTTCCCCGAAGCTGCATATCCTATCACCGCATGTAATGCAGTCCCCGGGACAGGTCATAAAATCCTCGGGATAGTCGCAATATCCGTCCCCGCATTGTACACAGTCTTGTGGGCATGTGGTATCATGCAGGGACACCAGCTCCAATATATCGCAGACCCCGTCCCCGCAGACAACGCAATCCTCTGGGCAGCTTTCCTTGTTCTCGTTTTTATCACAGATTCCGTCCCCACAGCGCGCGCAGTCGTCCGGACAGTTGACCCGGTTCTCGCCAGAGTCACAGGAGTCATCCCCGCATATTATGCAGTCCTTGGGGCATGATCTCTTGTCTTCATTGACATCGCATACCGAGTCCCCGCACCTTGCGCAGTCCTGCGGGCAATTCGCCCTGTCCTCGTTGGCGTTGCAGCGGCCGTCCCCGCATCTGGACTCAACATAGAAGCGTATGTTCCTCCCCGAGGTGACAAGGGTGTAGTCGCCGCTATCCTCAGGAACGAAGACCACGACGCCATCCTCATCTGTGTAATCATTGTACTCCGAACTTATCTCATTGTCCCTCACAAAGTATATCACCACAAACCGGTTCGCAGCCGGGTATTTGCTCCCATCCTTCGCGACATCCGTTATCCTGATTGTAATCCTCTCGCCAACATATTTCTCTATTGGGCTGAGCGTGATTGATGTGTAGTCTTGGGGGTAGGACTTGGTGAACGGGCACGTAGCTGCGTCTACAGCCATCACCAGAAATACCATTAATAGTATGATCGCTGCTATGTGCCTGGTTCTCCCGTATTTCATCTTAGTCTTTTTGCCCTTCGCATCATCTCTTCTGCCTCACCCTTCTCAACCCCGAACTCCTGGAGTTGCTTCTTTATCCTCCCCTCTGACATTCCCTGGTCCATCAAGTCCATGAGTATGTCCTCTATGTCCCCCCCGACCTCATCCTCCTCTTTGCCAAGAAGGTGTTCGCTACACCCCTCCTTCACCCATCCGCTACTCTTCTTCCCTCTCGCCCTTTTGAACAGTCTTTTCCTGAATTTGACGAACAATGCAATAACCGCGATTGCAGCCAGAACCCACCAGTTTTCTATTACGGGCGACAGCAGATCCACCCCCTCATCAACCTTCGTCCCCCCACCGCAGTCCTCTGGGCAGTCCTCGCTGTAGTCACCGCCCCTGCGGCATATGCCGTCCCCGCATACCATGCAATCTGCATAGCAATAACACAAGTCGGCACCGATCTCGGCGTCGTCGCACACCCCGTCCCCGCAGATGATGCAGTCGTCTGGGCAATTATTCTTGTTCTCGGCGAACTCGCATATACCGTTACCGCACTCAGTACAGTCCGCAGGGCAGTTCTCCTCGGTCTCCCCCTTATCATCCTCGCATTTCTGGTCACCGCAGGTGGCGCCCTGTTCCGTGGTCTCATACCTCATGTAGACCTGGATGGAGACTATCTTGGACGTTTCGATGGTATACTTGCCGATCTTGTCCGGTATGAAGCTGAACTCCCCCTTGGCGTCGGTCCTACCGCTGGCAACCGTCTCCTTCCCGAACAGTATCTTAACCTCCCTCCTTACCGGGCTTGGGACCCCATCCTCCACCCTCACCAGTTTAACTGTGACTAGCTCATGTATTATCGGGTACCTGGGGCTTATTGTGACCTTGTAATAAGGTCCAAAAGTGACTTGGTTGGCTGGGCAGTTCGACTTGCTGGCCGCTGGCTGCGCTAAAATCAAGACCAGTACCATTACCAAGGCTGGAATGACGGTTTTTTCCATATTACGGAGCTGTTATATTCAGGTCTAGGCATATTAAAATGCTCTTTTAAGCAATTAAAATGTGAACGCTGAGGGACATATGTCGCTCAACACACATTCCCCGCACCTCGGCTTCCTTGCATCGCATATCGCCCTTCCGTGGTCTATTAGGAGGTAGTTCACCCTGTACCAGTCCGCCTCGGGTATTATAGCCAGGAGGTCCTGTTCTATCTTGTTCGGGTCTTTGTTAGCTGACAGCCCCAGCCTCTGGGAGAGGCGACCCACGTGGGTGTCCACGGCTATCCCAACCACTATGCCGTAGCCGTTGGCCAGGACTATGTTAGCTGTCTTTCGCGCTACCCCCGGCAGCTGCGTCAGCTCCTCCATGGTCTTCGGAACCTCCCCGTGGAATTCGTCCACGATCATCCTACAGGCTGCTATTATGTTCCTGGCCTTGTTCCTGTAGAATCCTGTGGACTTTATCTCCTGCTGGAACGTCTCCAGATCAGCCTTTGCGTAATCCCTGGCCGTCTTGTACTTCTTGAACAGATGTGGCGTCACCTTGTTGACCTGGCTGTCCGTGCACTGTGCGGAGAGTATGGTCGCCACCAGTATCTCCAGTTGATCAGAGAAGTCAAGGGCTATGCGCGGGTTTCCATACACTCCGCCCAGCCTTCTGATTACCTCCTTTGCACGCGCCTTTTTGTCCATTGTCAAGATTAGGGGAGCGTCAATAAAAAATTTATATTGTTGTCCACGTAATTCTAGGGAAATGTCGACAAAGAAATTCAGCAACCAGAGTTTGGAGCAGGTGATAGGGCATCTTGGTTCTAATCTGGCCCCAGGCATAAAATACGACGTCAGGTTAGACACCTTCGCGAATCACGTGGAGATTGACCCCGCAGTCCGCACCGGCGGGCATGGTTCTATGAAAAGGGACCGCATAAGGGATGCCGCCGGTTCGATGAAACCTAGAAGGAGAAAGCTCGCCATGTCGGCCAAGAGGCGCGAGAAGCCCAAGCTGAAGCACGTGAGGAACGGCAGGATGATCACGCTCAAGGGATACACAGGCTAGCGGCAGAAGAGTCGTTTCAAGTCGTCGGCCAGCCCGACCTGGTTCGTTATGCCCATGGACTCCTTCTTGACTATCCCCTTGGACTCGAGGCTGGAGACCAGCCGGGAGACCTTGACCTTGTTGAGCCCGGTCGACGAGACCAGCTTCGCTTGCGTCAGGGAACCACCGTTCCTTATCAACTCGCTCACCACGCTCCTTTCGCCGTGGTCCAGGAACTTTAGGACAGAGGAGTAGTCCTTCCTATCAGACAGTGCCCCCATATGCTTGGACATGGTGTAATAGATCGCCGAACCCACAAGAAGGCCTGCGGAGGACAACAAAGGTATCAAGAAGTATATAGGGAAGTTGCAGGCACAGGCAGTCCCGCTCATTATCTCCTCCTGCGCATAGAGGGACGCGGCTGAGACCGCCAGAACAAAGCCTGCGAGCAGCATGAGTCCTACTATGAGTGGTTGTTTCATCGTACAGTTTCAAAATCTGAAACAAAACTATATCTACTGTTTCATTACAAACTTATCGAATAAAAGCATGAGGGATGTCTACGTGCTCGTCGGATTGGTTGTAGTCATATTGGTGGGTTCTTATCTAGGGTACAACATGACGATTCACGCCTCAACACCGACCACTGCACACGGGGGTCCGACCAGCACTACTACCCGAATTGAGAACGGCCCCACAAAACTGCCTGAGGAAAACCCAGAGAATAGCACAGAGAACAATCCACTGGCCGGGGAGGAGAACCGGACTCAGGACGATGCTGCAAGGCTAGATGACTCTTGGATGGCGGGTATAAGAGCCCAGATTTCTACAGACAAGTACGAGTACAAATCCTTGGAGGAAATGGAAATATCAGTCGTTGTGGATAGCCCAGTCGTCGTCGGTGAGGTCGTGATAGAACTCCGCGGTATCTTGAATGACTGGGGCGTCAGCAAGCTCAAGCTGGACAAAAAGACCCCCCTCTCGGAGGGCCATAATGTTGTAAAATTTGACTACACAGTTCCAAAGTGCTATGGCTGCGCGGGTCTGGACCCCGGCACGTATTCGATAAGTGCCGAAGTGAAATACAATGACATCAGCCTTGCAAATACTTCGACCGAGGTGAGCATACAAAAATGAAGGGAGGGATTTTTATCGTCGGAATCTTGGCAGTATCGTTGTTCGCAGGCTGCCTGGCCGAACCGACAAATGAGACTATAGTCGCCAAATTTTTCACCATTGAGGACTGCCGCCAGTGCAACCAGGAAAGGGCTTTCCTTTATTCTCTGGCGGATGAGTATCCATGGTTCGATTTCATCGAGTACAATGTAACCAACAATACTTATAATACGGAACTTTTGAAGAACCTCTCCTCCAATCTCGGATTCTCCCAGCATTTTTTCCCAATTCTCGTCGTCGACAGGAATTACCAGGTCGGCTTCGACAGCCCTGACAAGATTGGGATGAATGTAAGGGTCATTGTCGAACAGGCTTACAAGCGTTTGACTGGACCGCCCAAACCCCCTGGCCCTCTAGAGAAACCTGAGGAAAAGGTTGTTTTAATGCAGTTCTGGAGGCCGGGTTGTCCGCATTGCGCTCAGGAACAGGATGAGCTCTTCCCTTATCTGATGGGGAAATACCCAGATCTTGTGATACGTGCCTACGATGTTTACAACAATCTCTCTGCACGGGAGCTTTACTTCAATCTTTCCGAGCGCCTCAACTTCAATCCCAGTTCCGTTCCCGCCACGGTGGTGGGTGATGAGTATTACATAGGTTACGGCGCCCTTGAAACCACGGGTAGGACTATCGAGGATATGGTAATCAAGGCCTATGCATCGCTCCAGCGAGACAATGAAACAAATCAGACAGATGAAACAGTGGAGGACGACAGTTTCGTAGTCGACACGCCCTTTGGCAGGGTAGACTTGAGGGAGATGGGGGTACCCCTTTCTACCGTCGTCATAGGCCTGATTGACGGTTTCAATCCTTGCGCCTTCTTTGTCTTAACTATGCTACTTTCCCTCTTGGTCTATGCGAAATCCAGAAAGCGCATGCTGATCATCGGCCTGACCTTTGTATTCATCTCAGGGTTCGTATACTTCCTTTTCATGACAGCTATGTATAGCGCCATAAAATCACTAAATGAGATTAAACTACTGGCGATAATCGGTGGTGTAATAGCCCTTACGATGGGCGTTATAAACCTAAAGGACTTCTTCTTTTTTAAGAAGGGCGTGTCCCTAACAATATCCGAAGATAAAAAACCCAAGCTATACAAGAGGATGAGGGGGCTATTGAAGGCAGAAAGCTTTATAGCGCTTATTGTTGGCACGATAGTCCTTGCCTTTGTTGTAAATAGTTATGAGCTTATCTGTACGGCGGGACTTCCCCTCGTGTATGGGAACCTGCTAAACGCCCAGCAAGTGGATTTCCTGACCAGCATAATGTATCTTGTCCTCTACAATTTCTTCTATGTCATACCCCTGCTGGCGATAGTCCTCTTTTTTGTGAAGAGTCTGGGCGGGATGAAAATGACGCAGGAGCAGGGAGAGCTTCTAAAGGCCATATCTGGCTTTATGATGCTTGGATTTGGCATAATACTGATTACCGACCCCATAATACTACAAAACATATTTATTACTGCCGGTGTAATAGGTTCAGCCGTACTGCTGAGCTTCTTGCTCCATATTGCAAAGAGGAGCTCCAAAGCAGTTTCAGTACAGTATCCCACTGAACGGAGGGTTATTGTCTACATTGTAGCAATCTTATTCGTAATCAATGGGGTGATCCTCGCTTTTTTATCGTTCCAGTCCCTACTGGAAGCGGAGTGGAATTCCCTAAGTCCTACGATAACATCCTTGGCCATGCTTTCTATCCTGGGCTCTGCCACATCTATACTTTTTGCATACGGCCTGCTTCGTAGGCGGGATTGGGCGTATGGGCTATTTATGACAGTTTGTGTAGTCCTCCTACTGACAACTCTGTTGAGGTTATGGCTCATCAGCATCATCTATCTAATAGCGCTACTTTTATTCGCTCTTTCGTACAATAACAAAGCTAAAAAAACGGGGGCTGGGAATGGGACTACCAAAGAATCTGCGGTACACTGAGCATGTCTGGGTAAAAGTCGAAGGCAACACTGCTGTTTTGGGGGTCACCGACTACGGACTGCAGCAGATCAAGGAGATAGTGTTCATAGACCTTCCAAAAAAGGGGCAAATGTTAAGGAAAGGCGAAAGCTTTACAGTCCTGGAATCGGTGAAATGGAGCGGCCATATCAACTCGCCGATAAGCGGGGAGGTTGTGGAGGTCAATGAAGGCTTGTTCGACGAGCCCGAGAGGCTCAACAAGGACCCGCATGGATCTTGGATATGCAAAGTTAAGATTTCGGATCCCGATGAGCTCAAGTGCCTTATGGATTCGGAGGCTGCCGAGAAGTGGGTCAAGGAGAACCTAGGATGAGAATAGTGATAGTCGGGTGCGGGGATGCCGGGTTGAGCGCTGCCTTCGCGGCTGCACGACAGGACCCGACTGCCGAGATAACCGTGATATCCGAAGAGGAGAAATATTACCCCAGATGCCCTCTGCCCTACCTCATCGGCGGCAACCTCAGCGAGAAGGACCTTATAAAGGATTTGGACCTAATGTTTAAGGGGACTAGGATAAAACTGGTCATCGACCATGCTGTCCGGCTCTCGAAGGACTCGATCGAGTGTGAGGACAACACAATCCCCTTCAACCGCGCTGTCGTGGCCACTGGCGGGCACGCGTCGCAGATTCCTGGATCGCTGGCTCTGAGGACGCTCAAAGATGCGAGGGATATACAAAGGCTTGCCAAGGATGCGAAGGAGATAGTAATCGTCGGCGGCGGCATGCTCGGGTGCGAGCTGGCCGATATGCTGGGGGGGACCATTGTCGAAAAGGATGACAGGATACTGCCCAACTTCGACAGGGAGTTCGCAGATGTCATCGCAGCAAATTTGAAGGCCAAGGGCGTCAAGATCTCGACTGGTACTAAAGAGATTCCCGAATCAGACCTGGTCATAAGCTGCATCGGTGTAGAGCCTAACTTGGAACTGGCCAGAAACAGTGGGATAAAGGCTAGCAGTTTCGGGATGATTGTCGGTGACCACCTACAGACGAACAGGAGGAACGTCTATGCAGCCGGTGACTGTATCGAGGAGTGGTGCTTCATATCAAAGCAGCCCATGCACTCCTATCTAGGCCCACAGGCTGAGAGGGAGGGCGTCATAGCCGGCGTGAATGCGGCCGGAGGGGATATGGCGTACCTCGGCTCCTTAAATGCTGTTGCCGCCAAGATAGGGGAGGTCGAGATAGGGCGTACTGGCATGTCATCTGCTGATGCGGAGAGGCATGGAATTAAGACGGTCGTCGGCAGGATAGACACGAAGACCAAGCCCGAGTATGAAAGGACCGCAAGGGAATTGATGATAAAGATGGTCTTCAAGAACCGAAGGCTCATCGGGTGCCAGGCGCTCGGCGGCGAGGGTGTGGACGGGATAATAAACCTCGCTTCATATGCGATACAGCACCATGCCTCGATAGACGACCTCATGAGCCTTGGCTACTGTTTCTCCCCGCCGATTTGTTCGGCCCCAAATCCGATTGTTTTATGTGCTGAGAACGCTAAAAGGAGGATGACAAGATGACTGAAATGCAAAAGAAATTGGATGAGGCGCATGCCCTCGTGGAAAGGGTAGGCAACGAGTACCCTGCACAGGCCGGCAGGTTTATGAATTTCCTCAGGAAGGTGAGTGAGGAGGGGGCACTAGATGTTAAGACAAAGGAGCTAATTTCGGTAGCACTTTCAGTGGCTGCCAAGTGCGATTGGTGCATAGCGCTTCATGTTAAGAATGCCCTGGCTACTGGAACCACAAAGGATGAGATAATGGAGGCTTGTTTCATGGCTGTGTCGATGTGTGGCGGTCCTGCACTGATGTATACGCAGCAGGTAATGAAGGCCCTAGATGAATTCCATAAGTAAACCTTCCTGGCTCAGAGTCCCCTTACCTGGTGGTGAGGAATACTTCAGGCTGGCCAGATTGTTGAGGGATTCCAATCTGCACACAGTCTGCCAGGAGGCCAACTGTCCCAATATCGGACACTGTTTCTCTAGGAGGACCGCAACATTCATGATATCGGGCGATGTCTGCACACGGAACTGCAGATACTGTGATGTTAAACATGGGATTCCATCCAATCTGGATTTGGTCGAGCCACGACGTGTTGCACGCGCGGTTAGGCAACTGGACTTACACTACGTTGTCGTTACCTCTGTCACACGAGACGACCTCCATGACGGAGGAGCGGGTGCATTCGCCCGTACTATAGAGGAGATCAGGCTCTTGAACCCAGATTGCAGGGTCGAAGTACTGATACCGGACTTCAATGGTGACAAAAGTGCTCTACAAACAGTCCTAGATGCGCGCCCTGACGTGCTAAACCACAACATCGAGGTTGTTAAGAGGTTGTTCCCCATTGCTCGCATAGGCGGGGATTATGAGCGCTCCTTAAACCTTCTCAAGGCTGCAAAGAATCATGCCGTAACCAAGAGCGGTTTCATGGTCGGGCTCGGGGAGACGTTGGATGAAATTGGACAGACGATGGAAGACCTATGTAGTGTAGCTGATATCTTGACGATCGGCCAGTACCTTAAACCATCCAAAGACCACATGGATGTAATCAGGTATTATACCCCAGGAGAGTTTAAGGAGTTTAAGGAGATCGGCCTGAACATGGGTTTCAAGCATATCGAGTCAGGGCCCCTGGTTAGGAGCTCTTATCATGCGCATGAATATGGAATTTAGATTACTGCTCAGCGGGGAAAACTCAGCAGCGATGAACATGGCGATAGACGAAGCCGTAATGCGCGCACAGATACCGACCCTGCGCCTCTACGGCTGGCGCCCTTCAGCGGTTTCAATAGGATATTTCCAGGGGATCGAGCAGGAGGTCGATGCCGGGATGTGCAAAAAACTCGGCGTGGACATCGTCAGGAGGATGACCGGGGGCGGGGCAGTCTTCCACGATAAAGAGATCACCTATAGCTTTTTTGTCTCTGAGGACTCAGACCTGGTGTCTAGGGACATCCTTAAATCCTATGGACAGATATGTAATGGCATAGTACTGGGTTTAAGGAGACTTGGGTTATCCCCTGAATTCAAGCCCATAAACGACATAATAGTCAACGGGCAAAAGATATCAGGCAATGCACAGACCCGCAAGGACGGCATGATACTGCAGCACGGGACGGTGCTGCTGGAAGTCGATGTCAAAAAGATGTTCTCCCTCCTTAAGGTCCCGGACGAGAAGATAAGGGACAAGATGATTGCTGCTGCCGAGGACAGGGTGACCTCCTTAAACGATGAGCTGCGCGCGGCCATTGATACTGAAAAAGTAAATGAAGCCCTGGTCCTTGGGTTTAAGGAAGCATTGAATCTGACCCCGAAGCCAGGCATGCTGTCCGAATCAGAAAAGAGAGAAGCGGAAAACCTATGCAAGACAAAGTATTCAACTAGAGAATGGAGCTACATGAGGTAGACCACAAGGTGCCTAATGGCAAACTTATCCGAATAAAAGCTGCGCTCATGGGCAATTCCATCCAACAAATCACCATCACTGGCGACTTCTTCCTCCATCCCGAAGAGCGGATAGTTGAACTGGAGAGGGTTCTTGTCGGATATGAAGTTGATGAGAGGAAAATTACATCCATAACAAATCGCATCCTTTCAGGCACTACAATGGTCGGGATTTCATCCAATGAGCTGACGAAGGCGATAATGAAACTGAGATCCATTTAATAATACCCACACATAATAATAAGATTGAAAATGCCAGTCAAAGCAATCAGGGTTGGGAAGACCGAGAAGACGCAAAGGGTTTTGGAGGGCTTATTCAAGCTATTCGAAAAGGAGAAACTTTCTTTGCCCGAAGCGGTTTACGTAGCCCAGGTCATAAACAGGGTCGTAGACAAACGGCTTAAGGACACTAAGTCCAAGGTCGTAATCAGACCCAAAGAGTCTCCAAAGCCCCAAAAATCTAAAAAAACCAAGAAGAAGTGAGCCTTGCCCTGACTGGGAGAGGTTAATGAGGGCAGCCCCATTCGTTCCCCTATAGTCGGTTGCCACGGCGCAGCAGATTCAGGACTCTGGACCCAAGACAGAATTAGAGCGCCTCGGGCAGGACGTAAGTAAAAAGTCTTCGGTCTTGGGTCCTGGCGAGAGGCGGACCAGTTGTCTGTCTGCAGTCCTCTCTTGGGGCTGTGCGTGTTCTTGAAAATATTACTAGGTTGTTAGTAGAAGTGCTACCTCTTTCTAAGAAACCTAAAGTACTCTTCTCGTTCGAGCTCAATTTCCCTCAAAATCTTCCCAAGAAGAACGGGGCCGACGTCTTCGCCACCGTGAAAGGGAATAGAGGTAGTCCTTCCATCCTTGTGCTTATAGAACACATGACTGCCTCTCTGTCGGATTGGGGCAAAACCGAGATTGAAAAGAAGCTTCTCCAGCCTTTGTGGGCGAATCGGCGTAAGTTTCATGCAGGAACTTCAACTTGTTGGACACCTACAAACTTTGGCATGTCCTCTCCAATGCCTTCTTCTAGGCACAAAGATATGACCTCTTGCATCCTCTTCATTAGCTCATCGATTGTCTTACCTTGGCTGTGGCAGCCGGATATACCCGAGACCTCTCCGACATACATCCCGGTATCGTTGTCCTTCTCTATGATGACGGTATAACTTCTTTTCATATTTAGGTTAGAGCAATAAGGAAGAAAAATAAGCCCTCAGCGCGCAAGACCGAAGACCCCAGACAGAATTAGAGCGCCTCGGGCAGGACTCGAACCTGCGACCTTATGGTTTCTATCGAAAAGGTTAACAGCCACACGCTCTACCAACTGAGCTACCGAGGCATAGATAAGAACAAATATACTGGACGGGCTTAATTTGAAAAAAGAATAATAAAAAGAACCTATTTCTTTTTTGGCGCCTCTTCAGGCATCTCTTCTCCCGGAACCGCACCAACCGGGATTTCGATGACTCTCACGTCACCTTCCACTTCGTAGTAGACTCTAAACACGCCAAAGGCCTGCTGGCTCTCGGACATCTTGTTTATCACAGCAACTACCCTCGAGTCCATCGCCTCCACAACGCCCTCGAATTGCACGTCGACGACCTTGAAGCCGCCTGCCTTCACCATCTTCTGCACGACATCGATCTCGGATTTCGGGTCCATTTTGATAAGTTAATTGTAGCGTGAATAAAAACCGTTATCGATTTGCTCTCTGTCTTATTATACGCCTACCCTCCCTGCTTACGCTCCAAGGTCTTAATAGCCTCCTTCTCCGTCTATCGGCAATGGCTCGATAACCCAATATGCCAAAATTCCCCAATACTCCCACGCCTGTGTATACCAACTCTGGCGGGTTGGGTCCCCTACTCACTGCACCCAGCCCTAAGATGGGTCTCTTTACAGCCTCCTGCTTCGCGACATCGGTTATCGCAGAACCTGCAGCCAACGTAGCCGCAGTACCTCTTCGGCCAAATACCCTCCGTGTGAATGGTATCCGGCGGCCGACCAATACACCTTGGGCGGCAGTCTGAAGCGGGTCCATATTATATGTCCTCCCACCACTTCGCAGAAGTGCGTAATCCGTCGCTCCCTTTGCTGCGCGCAAACTAATATAGGCGCTCAATGCGAGCCAGGGATGTCTGGCCATATGATTCATCATAGTATTCAGCCATGGCGCCATCTCCGGTCTTTTGCGCGCGACCAACATGATGGCAGCGCTCGTAGCAGCACCAGCGGCGCTCAATGCGACCGATTTTCCGACGTTCTTGGCCCTTCCTTTGCCGCCTCCCCCCCACCATTGCTTAATCGTCCGTCTAGTTCTGGGCTCGTTTTTTCTCATAATACCCTTTAGGCAAAAAGAAATAAAACCTTATGGCAGGAACTCCTGCGCCTGTATCTTCGTGGGCAGGTACTTCTTGGCCACGAACTCCAGGGATTTGTTGGCAAGTGCCTGCTGCTCTATCCTCACCCCGCCCTTTAGCATCTTCTTCAGCTCAAGCTGCCATTTCTTGTCCTTGAACCACGGGTACTCCATCTCCTCTTTTATCCTCTTGACGTCCAGGTCCTTCAGCTTCTCGGTGACCTTCTCCAAGCCGTATTTCTGGATGTCTGTCATGGTCATCCCGACGAATTTAGCGTTCGGCGTACCCAGATCGCTGCTCAGATAGGCGAGGTTGATGGAGCCCATCTTGATGACAGAGTATATGTAATAGCCATACGGGTCCCCGTCCGTGAAGACGATTATGGGGAGCTTCGCCTCGTCGCTGAGCCGGTGTATCAGCCTCCTCACGCCGCGCGCGGCCTGCCCCTGGGTTGCGACAAGGATGGCGTTGTTCTTCTTCGAGAACTTCTCCTCGACCAACCGCTCGTACATGGCAGCGGTTTCTATGACGAGCGCAAAATCTGCCTGGACGTCTGCGAACTCCAGCTCCTCGACGGTCGAGGGTATCCCATAGCCGCCACGCCCAAGTTTTGCACAGTTGATTGTATCTCCCGAATCCGTAATCTTGATGTTGCCGTAGAGGTAACCCTTCCGGTCTGCGGTCAGGTTCATCTGCTCACGCAGGACATCCAGCGTCCTCTCCAGGTCCTCCACTATCGGATCACTTTCCTCCTGACCCTCGAACGTGTTCTCCTTGGTCTTGTCTATGGTGTGCTTCAGCTGGTAGTAGAGCTCCCTTATCGACGCGTGCTTGTCGGCTGTAACAAGCTTCTTGCAGAGGTTGGCGATCAAAACGGTCTGCATGAACTTGCGCGCATGTGCTATATTCAAGAATGACCGCCTCATCTTCTTGTCGCCTAGGGTCAGCAGGAGGTTCTTGTCGTCGAAGTTCACGTTGCTCAAGCCCTTCGCAGGCATCACGACGTATGGCGGCTTGCCCTGCTCCACCTCCGCCTCTATCTCCTCCCCGAGCTTCGTTATCCTCGCGATTATCTGTTCCTTCTTCATTCTCACATGTAGTCCGATATCTTCTTGTCCTCGTCGCCCACTTCCTCTATGTCCTCCTCAACATTCTCCCCAGTGGGCTCCTCGCCTCCGTTGTCCTCCTCGGGGATCTCGCCCTCCATCTCTTCTAGTGTCAAGCCAACGTTGTCCTCGACCAGCTTCGTCCAGTGCTGCAATAACCTTTCCTTGTCCTTGTTTATGATCTCGCTGAGCGCGGGGGCGATCTCCGTCACGTATTTAAGCAGCCGGTCCCTGCGCGCGCTGTGCTCCTCGGCCCTGCGCCTCTTGGAGTGGAAGCGGTTGAACCTCCTCGCGACGTCCATTAGCGCGAACCTAATCTCCTGGACTATCTCGTCTATGTCTGACACGGCCTGTTTCCCTGTGGACTGGTAAGGGATGTGGGTAGATATGAGGTTAATTAATATGGTGACCGGTGAAGTCTCTATATCCCTCAGACCGTATCTCTTCCATTCGATGTCCTGGACCGCCTTGGTCAGCGCACAGCCCCCTGCGTCGAAGAGCAGCGGCGCGCGGTTGGCGAACCTCATTATCTCGTACCTCTGCTCCCCGTTTGCCAGTTTCCTCCCTGCGTGGCCTCCGTAGGCCACTCCTACCTCCACCTGGAAGGCGTATCCTCCGCCGTAGACCGTGGGTTTCCTCTCCAGTACCGAGAGGAATTCGGGAGCTAGGATGCTCTGCATAGCCTTCTCGATGTTAGCCTCGCCTATCGGCCTGAGGCAGTCTGTGGCGGGAGCCAGGAACTGCATCTTCTTGAACGCTTTGACGATCTGTTCCGCTTCCCCCCACCCTATCTTCTTTGGGGGCAAATTCAGGTCAAACTCAACGTGCTGCTGGACTTCTGCTGCCTTTGAGGAGCTCACCCTAGAAAACTCCATCTGGAGCATGCCCTTCACTGTGCGGTTCTTGCTGGACTTCGCCATTAATACTATATCATCGACAATCACCCCCTTCGGGTGCGGCTGCACCTCCTTCGGCGGTTTCGGGATTTCCTCGGTGGTCCTCGGGAAACTAACTCGTGCTCCAGTCGGGTCTACATAATTTATCTGGGCGTGGGGGTTGGCTATCGCGGTCCTTCTGAGGTACTCATAGGGACCCTGGTCGCCGGTCGAGAACTGCACCTCCTTAAACCTTGCGATGTACTCCGTACCTGTCCCCTCCAGTGTGGGCTCGATCTTCTGCTGGTTGGTGATGTCCGCCTTGTTCTTCCGGATGTCTATGTTCAGCTCTATGTCCCAGGCCTCGTCTTTTGTGGACGTTATGATCTCAACGGGCTTCCCGGTAGTCATCTGTGAGAACATGGTCACGCCGGCTATCCCTATGCCCTGCTGGCCCCTCAGCTGGATATTCCGGTGGAACTTGGTCCCAGCGAGCATCTTGCCGAAGACGTCCGAGATATGCTTCCTTGGTATCCCAGGCCCGTTGTCCTTGCCGTGCACCATCACAGTGTCCGGGTCGGGCTGCTCCACCTTGACCGTTATCTCGGGCAGGATGTCCGACTCCTCGCAGGCGTCCAGGCTGTTGGTGACCATCTCGTGGACTACTGTCGTCAGCGAGCGTATCCTGCCGCTGTAGCCGAGCATCTGCGCGTTCTTGCGGAAGAACTCAGCTATGCTGTGCTCCCGCAATTCCTTGAAAAGGCTGTCAGAATCCTTGGGCATTTTGTAAAAGCCGTAAGTTAAATGGGCGAAATATAAAAACTATCTCCTCTTGAGGAACATGATTGGCGTGAGTATAGCGTTGTGCAGCAGGGTCCAGATGACTGCAGGGAGAGCGACCGCGGGGCTGAAGACCTCCAGCGCCACCACCATCCCAAGCGTGGCGTTCTTGTAGGCCGAGGTCATCGATAAAACCATCCTATCCCTTCTGCCGGAGAAGAAGCCAACGCCGAACGCCAGGAGTATTAGCCCAGCTTCGACTATTATAAGCTCGAACAGCCCTGAAATCCCGTATGAAGTGCTGGATATTATGCCCCACACTATGAGAAATATGAGCAAGGTCGTCACCGCATTTGAGACGTTTAGGATTCTCTTAACAAAACCTTTGCTGTAGTTGCGGACCAAGACAGCCAATATGAATGGCAGGATTACGAACTCTATCAGTGAGATGAACAGCCTTATTGGATCGATGGAGACAAAAACTCCTGTGAGGGTCTCCATTATAATCGGGGTGATGAATGGACATAACAGCGTGGTCAGGGCTGTGAAAACCAGGGTTAGAGCGGCGTTACCCCCCATCCTCTGTACGAAGAAGGCCGTGCTCATACCCACGGGCATGGAGGCCACCAAAACCACGCCTAACGCCATTTCAGACGGTAGGTTTAAGGACAGGATGAACGCTAGACACGGGCTTACGACAAAGGCCAGAAGCAAGCCGCTCATTATCGTGTTCTTATTGTCAAAGGCCCTTTTGACCTCGCCCAAGTCTATGCTGAGCGAGGTGAGGAACATGACTGTCAATAGGAAGTAGATGGCATACGGCGTAAGTGCCGCCCCTATCTGCGGTAGTGCCAACCCTAAAAATATCCCTATCACCAGGAAGAGCCAGAGCTCCTCCTCCAGAAATACCTTCAGGCCGGTCACTTCTTGCTTACCGTCATAGTACCGAATTTACCAGTGGTGAGCTGCGATTTGCCCTGCCATTCAGAGATGTATCCGTTGCTTATCTTCACCTTGCTTCCAGGTTTTACCTTATCGATCTGTTCGTTCCAGAGGCTCATATCCATCTCGCCGGTGTCATCCTTCACGACAGCCGTCGCCACTCTCCCCTGCTTCCCGTACTTATCGAACTCCCTGACTTCTCCCACAGAGACGACCTCAACCTCAGCTTCCACATTCCCCATCCGGGGTTTTAGCTCGTTGATTTTCATCTTTGAAAATTCGCGCTTATTTGGAAGGGCCGGTTTAAAAAATCAACAACGGATTTTTGTAGCACCAAATCTAATAATTGCATGGAAATCCAATTCTCCGGGATCAAGCTCGGGAAAGAGGAACAGGGCCTGGTCAACGGCTTGATTGACCATCTGATATCTAGGGGTTTTGAGATCGAGTCTTTGAACATAGAACTAAAGGAGAGCAAGAAGGCCGGTGGCCGCTCTCTTTACACCACTCAACTGCGCGTCGAGGCCGAATCGTCGCTCTTCTCGTCGGAGGTTACTGATTGGGCGATGGAGAAGTCACTGAGGGCGGCCTTCAGAAAGATTGAAAAGGAGATGAAGAGATAGTCACAGCTTGAGCTGGTCCCTTAGCATAACCTCCGGGTTTTTAAGGAACTCCTGCATGTAGGTCTGGAATCTCTTAGCCGGCGTCCTGACGTGCTTGGTGAAATAGGGCGTGGGCTGGAACATGCCCCTTTTGGCAAATTGGAAGCCCAGACCGGATATGTCCTCCACGACAACGCATCTCACACTCCGCCTGCCCATCTTCTTCATAGCCCAAAAGCGGTGATGGCCGTTCAAGACGGCGTATTCATCCTTATTAGGATGCTTGAAGACAATTATGGGTGGGATCTCCTTCCCGCTTTTGATATAATCCTCATACCTCCCCACCCCCTCCCAGTGTACCTTCTCGTCGGCTACTATCCTACCGATGTCTATGTCCTGCGCATACCTCTCTGGGTAGGAATACGCTCTGAACAGATCCACCATGGGATAATTAGGTCTTCCCCCATAAAAGATTGAAGTACCCCTCGAATCCCGCTGCAACACTCTCATCGTTGATTATCACGTTCGCCTCGTGGTTCTCGTCTATGCTGTAATAGGACCAGTTTGTCGAGCCCACGATGACTATCCTACCATCCACTAAGATCAGCTTGTCATGCGTCGAGCCCACGAATCTGATTATGCGCGCGTCTATGTTGTTTTTCCTCAGATAGGCCACAGTCTTCTCGTTCCCCTCCGGGAAGTCGTCCATTATGATTTTCACATCTATGCCACGGTTTCCGGCCGATATCAACAGGTTCACGAGTTTGTTGACGTGGCCGTCCCTGTATTTGGGGTCTGTCTGGTAATTGGCCGAGAACATCACGATGTGTATGCTCTCTTGGGAGTTGGATAGGACCTGATACGCCCTGTCGAAGTATTCCCTGTCCGTCGCTATCTCTATTGCGCCGTCGGGGAGGACGAGTGGTGAGTAGACTATGTAGAAGACCTCGGCTACCGCTACTCCAATCAATATGCCGGCTGAGAGGAGTAGGAGCCTTTTATCCAAAAAATTCATATACTACGTGTTATTAATAAATGCAATGGATAAAAAGGCCTTGATACTCCTGGTGGCAGCGATTGCGGTGGTCGTCTACCTTGCCTTCCCGACAGTACCCCAGAAGGAGAGCGTGGATGGACGGTCAGGGGCCACGGTATGCCCTGAGGGAGACGACTCATGTCTCTGGGAGCGCGCCTTGGACGAGGAGGACCCTGATTATTGCAATGACATATGCAACCTGTCCGTGAGAGCAGACTGCCTGACGGACCTTTCCTACCTGGGCCCGGATGTCTGCGACTTTATAGAGGACATCAATTCTAGGGACATCTGCCTAAACCGATCTGTCGGCCTCTTTCAGTCCCCGGACAGGGGGTGGATATGCAGAGGGATCTGGAACGCATCGATTAAGGAGAGTTGCATCTACTCGTTTGCCCAACAACCGGATATCTGCCATCTGCTCGATGATGAAGCACGGAGTAGAAGTTGTGTCTTAAACCTGACATATTCCCTGGCCTTCCCGTCAGGCTGCTTAATGCTTCTCAACAGGAGCCTGGAAGCGGAATGTATGGTGAACTACTCGCTGCGTTACCGGAACTTCGACGGCTGTTTGGCAGCTACTGACAGCGGGTTGCGATATGAATGCTTTCACAACATCTCAAAGAGAGCAGATGCGTTGGCCTTCTGTAACTATTCCGAACTTGGAAGGCGCGATAACTGCCTGCTGACATTGTCTAAGATTAGGCCTGAAATTCCTGTCTGCAGCCGGCTCTCGGACTGGCTACTGCGCGACCAGTGCCTCTACGACATCGCCATCTCCTCGCACAACTACCATGCCTGTGAGGAGATAAAGGACGGGGGGAAACATGATGATTGCCTCTTGGAAGTAACTAAGCTGATCAAGTCCTATATCGCATGCGATTCCATGATAGACGGGTTGAAGAAGGGGCAATGCCTGGCCTATAAGGGCTAGCCCATCAGGTACTTGCGCGCTTGGTTGAGCAGTCTGGGGTGCTTGAAGAGCATCTTGAGCAGGAACTTTATCTTCCCTTCCTGCATCTTCATGAGGTCCTCCCCCCTCAGTATGTCCGCGAAGAAATCCAGGTCCTTGTCGCTGAGCTTCTCAAAGAACATCCTCAGCTTCAGTAGCTTCTCCATGCGCACCCCATCCGTTTCCCTCCACTCTCTCTCGTAGGCGAATAGTTTTTCCCTCGAGGTGTCTTTGGACTTTATCGCCTCGGCCGCCACCCTTCCCGCTATCTGCGCAGCGTAGAGGTTGGTCGAGATGCCACCGCCGTGTATGGGGTTCACCATCTGCGCCGAGTCGCCGACCAGCATCAGGTTGTCAGCCACGAACGAGTCCTTCATCACACCCAAGACAGGGACGCATCCAGAGTTCACTTCGACTGGAGATGCTTCCTTGAAGTACTCCGGATGCTTGTAGATGAAGCTCTCCAGCCATTCGCGCGCAGAGCGTTTCTCGTTCTCAGTGCTTAAGATCCCAATCCCCACATTGGCTAAATCGTCCCCCTTGGGGAAGAGCCACAGATAGCCCTTGGGCGCGATCTCGCTCCCGAACCACATCTGTATCTTTTCCATGTCCAGGCCCGAGACCCCCGCCATCTCGTAC
>JAFGQM010000078.1 GCA_016935655.1 Candidatus Altarchaeota archaeon
ACGGTGCCCGGAGCTTACACTCTGCTCTAACGCGCAATACAAAACTACCAGAACAGCCCAAGGGATAGAGCTTACTGAGGATAGCAAGACAAGGTTGATGGAAAGGTTAGAAGACAAGCCGAACTTCTCCTTGCAGGGCATAAGATACCTGTCATGCCTCCAGATCCTCGATCTGAGCGACACAAGAATCTCCGACACCTCTGATCTGGTGAACCTGAACAACCTAAGGTGGCTGGACCTTGAGGGGACGCAGATCTCAGACGTCTCCTACTTCAAGAACATGACCTACCTCGAGGAGCTGAACCTCAAAGGCACCAAGGTCTACGACCCCTCTCCATTGCTTACCCTAGCCAGTCTAAGGAAGCTGGATCTGAGAGACACATTAATCTCCGAAGGGAATTGCATCGATCTAAAGGATACGCTAACCAATACACAGGTCTACTGCGAAGGGCCGTGTGAGGAGGGCTACATGTTCTCGGAGGAGACATGCAAGTGCATCCCAGACCCTGACGGCTGCAAGAACCTCGGCAAGGAGGAATGCGCGCAGAACATGGGTTGCTACTCGTTCAGCAGAAGCGGGCGCTGCGGCTGTCCGAATTGTGAGCTCCTCCTGAGCCACGTCTGCCTGCCAAAGTAGCAGTCATAAAGGTCGTTATAGGGACATGATCAAGACGAAGAAGGGAAGGCTGCTCAACCCGAAGATTGCCTACAGGAAGGGCGACAAGATCAAGACCCACAAGACCTATAACAGCCTAAGGGAACTACAGGAAAGGAGAGTCGAAAGGTTGGGCTCCGAGTTCGACAGATTCTATTTGGATTTTGTGAACTACCTCGCTGCCAGTAGATACGCCCCCACTAATGATAGAAGCGTGAAAAAAACCAGGTCGGGTTTGCTGAGAAAGCTTAACGAAATAGGGAAAAAAACAGAGAGGGCGTTGGAGTTGGAATCACATCTTGTCCTAAGGCGGGGGACTGTAGAGGAACATGTGGCCAGGAGCAGAAGACACTGGCTGAAGGACACGGCTTTCGCCATAAGGGACCTTAGGAAGGAGATAGAATAGCACATCAGATTAGATAACTCTCCAGCGCAGTTTCCCAGACCTTCTTAGCCTCGCTTAAGGAAACCGAGGACTTACCAAACCCCAGATCAGGGCCGCCAGCCCTGCCGATGCATTGTGCCGTGATACCGTGCTTCTTAGCCGTCTCAAGGACCTCGAAGGTCTTTTTTGTCGAGACCACATACCTCCCGTGGGACTCGGAGAACATCTTCTCCTCATCACTGATATTCTCGCCCATTGGGGACAGACTGACGTCAAATCCTGTATTACCCGCAAAGGCCATCTTGGCCAGGCCGACAGCCAGACCGCCCTTGGACAGGTCATGGCAGGAACCTATCAGTTTTTTAGTTATCAATTCCAGTATGAGCTCATTGGTTTTCTTCTCCATCTCTACGTCCACCTTCGGGGCCATACCCAGCTCTGCCTTGGTCTCCCCTATCACCACGATCTCCTCCCCGTCCTTAAGGGCCATATGAGTCACATCGCTCATCCTGAGCTTCCCTAGGCACGCCACTACGGGGGACGGCTTTATAGCCTGGCCGTCAGCTTCATTGTAGAATGAGACATTGCCAGAGACCACAGGCACATCAAAGGATTTCATAGCCTCGGCCATCCCCTCTATGGATTCCTTAAACTCCCAAAACGCCTCGGGCTTCTCGGGATTCCCGAAGTTCAGGCAGTCCACGAAGGCCAGCGGCTGCGCGCCTGTTGCAGTTATATTCCTTATGGACTCTGCCACCGCCCCCTTCGCGCCCTCGCGCGGGTCCAACTTGGCATGATGGGAATTGCAGTCAGCGGATATAGCCACACCCTCTTCCTCGCTTATCTGCAAAACCCCTGCATCAGAGCCGGGTTTTATGACCGTCCTGGTCTGCACGTCATAATCATACTGCTCATAAATCCACTTCTTCGACGCTATGTCCGGCTCTTTCAATAATCTCAAAAAATATTTTTTCAGGTTGGAGATCTTTGGTTTCTGGATTTTCCGTTTCTTCGGCTCCTTCCACTTCCTATCGAACATTGGGGAATCCGCAAGCAAGGGTGGCGTTATATCGACCAGCAACTTGCCGTTATGGTAAATCTGGTATCTCTGGTTCTCGGTCACAACTCCTACCCTTGCATATGGCACATCGTATTTGTCGAATATCATCTCTACGATCTCATCCTTCCCCTTTTGGACAATGAGCATCATCCTCTCCTGGGTCTCGGACAAAAGGACCTCCCAAGGCTGCATGTCCTTCTCCCTTAAGTGGATCTTCTCCAGGTCTATGCGCGCGCCCCTGCCGCCCTTGAAGACTATCTCCGAGGTCGCGCAGGTGAACCCCCCTCCGCCGAGGTCCTTGCATCCCCTGATGCAGCCGGTGGCAAAGGCCTCAAGGCATGACTCTATCAGGTTCTTTTCCGAGAGCGGGTCCTCTATTTGCACGGCAGGCCTGCTCTCCTCCTCCTTTGCGGAACTAAGCTCCTCTGAAGCGAAGGTGACCCCGTGGATGCCGTCCCTCCCGGTCTTGCTGCCGACAAGGAGCATAGTATCCCCGGCCTCACTGGCCATCCCCCTAATTATCTTGTCTTTTTCGACTAAACCGATACAGATGACGTTGACGAGAGGGTTCTTGTCGAAGCTCTTGTCGAACTCGGCCTCGCCGCCGATTGTGGGGACACCTATGCAGTTCCCATAATTTGCAATGCCTTTGACGATGTTCTCAAACAAGTATTTCGCGCGCTCGTTTGTCTTTATGTCGCCGAGCCTGAGCGGGTCCAGGCAGGCTATCGGGCGCGCGCCCTTGGAGAGTATGTCCCTGACTATGCCCCCCACCCCGGTAGCCGCTCCTGCTATAGGTTCTATAGCCGATGGGTGGTTGTGCGACTCCATCCCTATGGCGATTCCGTACTTGTCGTCGAACTCCACGATGCCGCAATCGTCGCCTACAGGCAGAAGGACCTTCTCGCCCTCCGTCGGGAAGAGCTTGAGCCAGTGCCTGCTGCTCTTGTAGGAGCAGTGCTCTGACCACATGACATCGGTCATGGCCCACTCTACCTCGTTCGGCTCCCTGCCTAGCTTCTCCCTGGCAAGCTCCATCTCCCCGTCGCTCAAGGAGACATTGGGTTTGCTCATTTTGAACTTATGAAATTGACCATCGACTCGAACATCTTTTTGCCGTCCGTAGAGCCCAAAAGCTCGAAGGATGCGCGCTCCGGATGCGGCATCAGACCGAGTACATTCCCCTGCTCGTTGCAGACGCCGGCTATGTTCCCAAGGCTCCCGTTCGGATTAGCCTCCTCGGTTGCCTGGCCTTTCTCATCCACATAGGTAAACGCAATCTGGTCGTTTTCCTTAAGTTGCTTCAAGGTCTTGGGATCACACAAGAACCTACCCTCACCGTGTGCGATCGGCATCTTTATTACCTCGCCTTTTTTGGATTGGTTTGTGAAGACGCTTGAGTTGTTTTCAGCTCTAAGATTGATCCATCTACAAATAAATTTTAAGGAAAGGTTCGGCGACAATGTGCCAGGCAACAACCCGCTCTCTGTCAGGATTTGAAAACCGTTGCATATGCCCAACACTGGCTTCCCTGCGCGCGCAAGCACCTTCACGCTTTCCAACGCGGGCATGCGCGCGGCTATCGCCCCTGCGCGCAGGTGGTCCCCATATGAGAACCCTCCCGGTATGACTAGGCCGTCCAGGTCGGACAGATCAGTCTCCTTAAACCAGATGGCCCGAACATCCGTCTTCACGACATCCTTCAATACTTTCAGAACGTCCAAGTCGCAGTTGGACCCCGGGAATTGCAGAACGCCTATCACTTGAGCTCCTTAAACAACGGAAATCTTGTAATCCTGAATCACGGGGTTGACCAGTATCCTCCGGCACATCTCGTCCGCCTGCTTGGCCGCCTCGTCCTTCGATTTGGCCTCCAGCTTCATCGAGAACATCTTCTCCGTATCAAAATCAGAGACGTTCTTGTAGCCTATAAGGTTGAGGCTGCGCTGTATCGTGTTGGCCTCAGGGTTGAGAAGGCCTTCCTTCAACTTCACCTCTATGTTCACTGTGAATTTCATGTTGACCCCAATTTAGAAGAGGAAAAGAATATTACAAAAAATAAAAATGGTTATTTTAGCTCCCTGATAACCCTATCCACCTGCTCGACCGCGGTGCCGATATAATTCTCAGGCTTCAAGGCCGCCTTGAGCTCTGTGTCAGACAAGTATTTTTTGATTTCTTTGTTGGAAGACAAAACTGAATAGAAGTCCTTGCCCGTGTCATAGACCTCCATCGCGCACTTGCGCGCGAGCTCGTGGGCCTCCTGCCTACCCATGCCCTTGTCGACCAGCTTCACCATAACGTTCTCAGCCATTATCAGCCCCTTGCTCATGTTCAAATTCTTCTCTATATTCTCATATTTGAAGACTAGGTTCGAAAGGACCTTGATCGAGAGCCTTAGAATGTAATCTATGAGGACGCACGCCTCAGGTATAATTATCCTCTCAGGCGCGGAGTTGGTCAAATCCCTCTCATGCCACAGAGGTATGTTGTCCAGCGCCACTATCGCATCGGCCTTTATTATCCTGCTCAGCCCGCAAATCCGCTCG
>JAFGQM010000079.1 GCA_016935655.1 Candidatus Altarchaeota archaeon
AAGAACGGCGATTGTGTAAGCGTCAGTGTATCAGTTCCTTTGTTCAAACCGTCGATTATGTTCTGCTGCGGATAGACCAAAAAGTTGAGATATGCACATTTGCTCTGGTTACAACATCTTGGTGTGTCGGAAGTATTAAACATATTGTTGTAACAATATTGGTCTGGACGACAAATGGAGCCTTTGACCTCTGCGCAAGTCTTATCTGATATGTTGTGGCTGACATTCTCCAGAACCACGTCATCAGTCAGGGTGAGGGCATCCCCGCTGACCGCATAGACCTCCTCATTTGAACAAGCGCCGTAATGGGTCTCCCATTGGCCGTCCTGCGTGCAATCCAGCCCTCTGCTGCCCTGCACATAGACCTTGCTGCCTGATTCAAGCTTATAGCCTGGATAGTAGTTATCAAAATTGAAACCGTTGACTGTCAGTACCGTCCTGCCATTCTGCGTATCTATCCGAGTTGCTCTGAGAGTCTCAGAGTGCTCCCTTCCGTTAATCTCTATGCCGTTTGAGGTGGTACTCCCTAATGAAGAGTAGATGACGGTCTTGTCAGGGCCCTCGCCTCCCAGGACCACATTGCTCTTGAGTGAGATCTCGTCTGGCTGTGTTACACGATATGCCCCCTCAGGAAGCAGGACGACAGCTGGTGCCCCGAAGCCCGCTGCATTGGTTATGGCTGCATTAATCCCGGCAGTGTCATCGGTGTCATCGTTTGGCGTAGCCCCAAAGTCCAGGGCATTTACAACCGTCCAAGAAGACGTATCAGGTATGCCCCCCTCCACGCCAGGATCCCACGTTGGTATGCGCTCCGGGGGGATTTGTAGGTCCCCAAGATCAATCTCTGACGAAACCGGGGGTAAGACGATAAACAAGACAGAGAATAGAAGCATACAACTGGCCTCACTTTTTGGGTTCATATTCGGGGGATATCAAAAACTCTTAAAAAATCACTCGCTGGCTTCGGCTATGAAAAAGTTCTTCACCCTCCTGAGAATCTTCTTCCTGATGCCTTCGGGCTTCATCACCTCCAAGAACTCGATCTCGTCGGGGGTAAGATTCTCCTTCCATTCATCTGCCTTCTGCTGCTTTATGATCTCCTCTTCCCTCCTCTCCTGCATGGTTTCGACAGCCTTCTTAGCCTCATCCTTCCTTGCCTCACTCTCCGTCCCTACAAGCCTTTCCTTTATCTTCTCCACCAAGCCGGGGGATTCACCGTTCGCCTTCGGCGTATAACCCCTGTTGTTATTGGGGTACCTTGTTTTTATCAAATCCACACTGGCGCCGCCGTGCTTCGACCTCCTGACCCTTACATTAGTCAAAACAGGTCTCTCGAGCCCCTCACTCGTTATGACTGCCACGCCCATCGGAAGGTTCTTCATTATCTCCTCAAGCTCAGAGGTGAAGTTCTCCAGTGATTTTGAGATGGCCATGATGTCATTGGGGTTGGTAACCTTCAGGATTATCTGGGTGTTGCACTGCGACAGAACGTTCTTGTCAACCTTCGCAGGCCTCTGGCTGACTATGCCCAGACCCATGCCGAATTTCCTCCCTTCGGCAGCAACGGTTCTGAGTATCGAGAGCGACAGGGCAGTTCCCACTCCTCGCTCTGGGCAGAACCGGTGCGCCTCCTCAACTAGGAAGAAAAAAGCCGGAATCTTGTTGGCCTTTCTGGCCTCGAACAGATCTGTCGAGAGCTTTGAGACTACCAGCTCCTGCAGTTCAGGCTTTATCCCTTTCAGGTTGACTATAGTCGTCTGGCCCTTTTTCACGATGTCGCCCAGATTCGTCCCCTCGTCAGAGAATATATTAGTATCCAAAAGGGTCTGCATAGATGCTATCAGCCCCCACTTCGCATTGGTGTCGCTCAGCTGCAGGTGCTGTATGATATATTCTAAAGTGTAATCGCCGCTCGGGGACAGCTCGTTTATGGCCTGGTAGAGCAGGGCCTGCTGGCCGCTGGTAAGCTTGGTCGGCAGTATGTCTATTATCTCCCTTGCGCTAAGGTTCTTATCGCTCAGCTTGAACTCGAAATCGGCAGTCTGGTTCACTGTCTTGTTAGGCGTGAACTCGACGACATTGGAGAAGCCCTTTGGCATAACGCCGAACTGGGTGAACTTTTCGAAATCAGACTGGGAATCGTTGGCTATCTTGAGTGTGAAATATTCCCCGTGTGGGTCCACGACCACGCAAGGGACCTCCTTGTCGGCCAGCTCCTCGAGGAGGACGCCGACGGTGTAGCTCTTCCCGGCCCCCGTCTTGGCCAGGACACATAGGTGCTTTTGGATCAGTTTATTGGCGTCCAGGTATACCTTAAGGTCGTCCTCACCGTCCAGCTTGCCGACATAAAGGCCAACGTTCGTAGGCATCTCCAGGCCCAGTATCCTCCTTATGAGGGTCTGGTGCGCCTTGAACACCCGTTCCTCGGGCTTGAAAGGGGTCTTGGGCAGTCTTATCAGCCCGTTCTCGTCCTTGTAGCCGATGACCCTTACATCTGCCACTATCTTCTCGATGCCCTTCTTGTCATCCCAAAAGCGGCGGACAAAGGATATCTGGCCCAGGACCCAGCCGTACATCTCGTGATGGATCTTGACATAAGTCCCCCTCTCGGCCAGTTTCTTGTTCTCCACAAGTATGCTGAAGGAGGTGGGTCTCACTTCCCCGTACACAAATCCGATTATCTCGGGCATGTTCTTATTTGAGACTTTTGAAAGAAAAACACTCGGTTATACAGTCATACTACACAAGTATAACTAAGGCTACTCAAATACAATTCTTTTCAGCGAGATAGTAGCCTATGGGCAGGCCCTCCGGTAGGCCCAGAAGGAAGGGGAGCGAATAGGCAAGGTCCAAGCCGAAGATGCCTATCATGAACCATAATATGATGAACACTAGGGCTAGGAATATGTAGAACGGTAGCACATTCCGGGTATGCCTGACTACTGTGTCCTTCTTGAACTTTTGATGGGTCCTGTGAGGTCCGACGGAGTAGAACTCTGAGTAGAATCCGGCGTCTCTCATGAGCACACGGATCCAGTAGACCTGTATCAAAGTCCCGACCAGTGCGCCTATGATGAAAAAGGCCAGAACTAGGTGCGTCTCTAGCATGAGATCGGGGGAGAGGCTAATCGCAAAAGCGAATAAAAGCAGCAGTATGGCTAGGAGTACCCTAAGAGCCTGCCGGTCTATGGGCCTAGTGGCCCTACTTTTCGATCTGCGGCTCTTTTTTGGTCCTGTCGTAGGCTTTGAGTGATTTTTTGCCACATTGAGAACATGTAAAAACCAGGTTTCCACCCTTGTTGACCTTCAAGACCTCTTTCTCGCCTCTCCTCTTGCTGCCATGGCCCTCCTTCACCCTCGCGTATTGCCTCTGGCCCCAAGAGAGGCTGCTCGCCTTGCCCTTGCTCTCCCTCTTGACAGTATGCTTGGTATGCTTCTTGCACTTCCTGCAAAACTTGTTCACTTCACCAGGTACTTTCATCTTAAGCCTCCTCTACGGCATCGTTTTTAATCAGTATGTCGGCCAATTCATCAGGTATCTCCACCACCTCGTCCTCCTTGAAAGGACCCATGGTCTGGAGATCAGAACCCACAAAAGCAGGCATCGGCTTTAGAAACCTGACCCTTCTCAGATTCCCTTTATTTTCTGTTTTTTGTTTAAAAACCTCTTCCTTGGCCTTCTTGGGCTCCTCGACCACCTCGGGTTCCTCTTTTTTCTCCTCCTGTGGCTCAGCCTCTGTCTCCTCCGCAGCAGTTTCGCCGCCATAGCTGTCGCCCTCCTCCACCCTCGGCTTTTCTTTCATGACTTTCCCGAGCCTCATCGTCCTTAGCTCTTCCAGGATTTTCCTGTATACCTCCTCCTCGAGCCCGGCCAGGTTCTTCGGCTTCTCCTCGCCCTGGATGTTCCTCAATACTGTCATGAGCATCTTATGCTGCCTCGTGGCGACTATCTCGTTGAACAGCTCCTGCACTTTCGCTTTTTCGTAGGGGTTGGAATCAACAGACTCCAGGAGCTTCCTGGAGTTAGAATAAAAGTCGGCAGGCAGCTTCTCCAGCTGGGAAGCCCCCTTCTCCACCCGCCAAATCTTTATCAAATCGGAAGTATTCATAACACTATATTTTAATACAATTCCCTTAAAATAAGTAGAATGGTACAAGAGATAAACGATGATGAATTTGAGGGATTCATAAAGAAAAATAGGTTGGCGCTGGTCGACTTCTGGGCCCCATGGTGCGGGCCCTGCAGGATGATAGCGCCGACCTTAGAGGAGTTGGCGGGGGATTACAAACAGGTGGCGTTCGCCAAGATGAACGTGGACGAGAACCAAACCCCTTCCAGATTCGGCGTGATGTCCATACCAAACCTGATAATCTTCAAGGGCGGGGAGCAGGTGGATTCCATCATCGGATCGGTTCCGAAGTCCCGGATCGTCGAGAGGTTGGAAAAACTTTTGTAGACGCATTGTGCGCGGATGCTGAGGGGGCGTGGACCATAAGCTTCATAAGGGCTGGAGTCGACAAGAAGGCCTTCAGAAACCGCTGGAGGGGTACCCGGAGGGGGTTTCCCAAACAGGATCGGTAAACTGGAAAAGGCCGGGCTGGTAACAGTAGGCAATAAGATTATGAAGCCGGCGCCAAAGGGGTTCTTGTTCGGTGACGGGACATCGGGCGTGTTAGCCTAAGATTAGCGGATTGCGAGGGGTTAAAAATCCCAAATATGCCAGAGGCTCATTTGGGCCATTTCTCGAATTCCACGCCTTGTTGGGTCATGTGCTCCTGCAAAAGCCTTATCTCAGTGGAGAGCTGGGCCAGGTCATTATCTAAAACCTGCATTTCTTTCCTCCTTCCCTCCAGCTCGCGCATCATTTTAGCCCCTTTCGGGGTCTGAGCTCTCTGTTTGCTCACCCTTGCCAGCCATACATTGTAGGCCTCTAATTTCATATCCCTTCTTCTATGGAGATTATCATGGGCCCTTACCAATGCGCGTCGGAACGTCTCCATTTTCTGTGGCGTGGACAGGGTTGGTCTCTTTCTCTCAAAAAGCCCGGCGGGTATACTCCTTCTTTGTTGTAGCCTTATTTTCCTTGCAGCCATTCCCATTATCAGTTGTTATTAGTGGATAACGGATAAAAATAATTGTCAATCGACATCCTTTTCGCCGAATATCCCCAGTCTCCTGTACAACCTTTCCCTTAAACCCGCCCTGAGCCTCTTGCCTTCCGTGTCGCCCCAATCTTTCTCTGTAGATATTTCCCTCGTAAGCTCCGTTGGAGGAATCTTGGCTACCTCCGACTCTATATGGGAACCCCTCCAGACATCCATGTAGTTAGGATAGAAATGCCTGTGGAGGTCGTGGGGCTCCCTGACCAGACCCATAAGCCTAGCGTGGGTGGCAAGCATTTGGGTATCCTGCAAATAAGTGCTAGGGTTGGGTCTCCTCACCAGCGGCTTGAAGGTCTCTGCGTCCAAATACATTATGTTCTCGGGATGCTCCGGTTCCCGTAAAAGCCTGTCCATACGGACTAGGATATTCCCCCCGTGGGCATCGCCGTGTATGGCCCGCCGCCTGTGAAAATACCCCATGGAACGGCCCAGATGCCTAAGAAGATGCATTCTTGTTTCTTCATTCATGTTTGCGTAGTCCACCCTATCCAAGCTCAAATAGCCCGGCATCT
>JAFGQM010000080.1 GCA_016935655.1 Candidatus Altarchaeota archaeon
GGCGCAGATGAGCGCCGGCCTGAACCCTCGTTTTAGGAAGTATTTAGCCAGTTTGGCGGCTGTGGTGGTCTTCCCGCTCCCCTGGACACCCACAAGCAGTATTTTAGACTCTTTGACCGGGTCTAAGGTCAATTTGACCTCGTCGCCGCCCATCAGGGAGGTTATCTCCTCGTATAGGACCTTGACAAGGTGCTCTTTTCTGTTTATACCGGAAGGCAGCCTTTCCTGCAGGGCTTTTTCTTCGATCCTCTTGCTTATCTCAAAGACCTGCTCGATCTTGACATCAGCGGATATCAGTGTCTTTTGGAGCTCTTTTATTATCTCTTTTACAGTCTGCTTGTCTATCACCCCGCCGCCCCTTATCTTGTCAAGAACGCCCCGCAGTCCAGACCCTAGTTTATCAAGAACCATAGTTGAATCAAGCAGATAGGTTTATTTTGAGGTTAGGCCTTTAAGAAACCTTAAAGGGTTTGGGCATCTAGTGAGCTACTTCCTTGGCAACGCGAACCGTCGGCTTCACCAGGATGATGTCACCGACCTGCTCGACATCGTTATATCCGATGCTGTTTTCCTTAAGTATCTCCTCAACCTTCGCCTTAGACAAAAACCCGCTCTTCAGGGGCGAAAGAGTCAACCTCATGATCTCACCCTTCTGCAAATTGAGGATTATATCCTCCACCTTCCCGACATGTTTGGCTTTGCTAGTATAAACTTCTGTGCCATACAGCTCTGAAATTTTAACACTCATTTTACCACCAAGATTTAATACTGTTAATGTTTAATACAAAAGGTATAAAAATCTTTTTTAATTTGTGTTCTTTGTTGTGGAGAAACAGATATATTTGATTGGAACTGTTCATGTGTCAGAAGTCAGCAAGAATAGGGTCGGGGAGGCCATAAGGACCTATTTGCCAAACGTCGTCTGTGTGGAATTGGACATGGAGAGGTTCAAAACCCTGCAGGCCATGCGAGAGGGGGGCCACTTCCCTTATTCTGGCGGCGAGTTCGCCCGGCCAAACCTAGGGAACCTATTAAGTCTGGAGGGCATACTCCGGTGGATCCAGCAGAAAATCGGCGAGGAGTTCGGGATCATGCCGGGTATTGAAATGGCCACGGCGATAGAGACCGCCAAAAACTACCATCTTGACATCGCCCTAGTGGACCGCCCGCTCAGACTTACGATCGAGAGGCTGAAGAGGGCTTTGCCGTTTAAGGAAAAAATACGCCTGGTCGGTTATCTGGGAGCGATAGCACTCTCCATATTCCTTAAACCTGTGGGAAGCTACCGCTTGTTGGGCGTCTTCTCTGATGGGAGGGGGATAGACATGGCCGCCCTGGAGCGGGGGGAGGGTGTCGATGCGTTGTTGGGGCAGCTGAGGGCCGAATTCCCGACCATCTACCGGGTTCTTGTGGGAGAGAGGGATGTTATCATGGCAAGCAACATAACGAAACTTCTTGAAAGATACGACAGGGTCTTGGTCGTCGTGGGGCTCGGGCACATCGGCGGGATGAAAAAATTGTTTGCCCAAAAAGGTGTAAGGGTCGAGATTTTAGGCGTCGGTCGATAGCTTCAGGGCCTTGCTAGTGAATTTCTTTATTTTTGACGGGTCCTCGCCCAGCTCAATCAGCCGCGTTTGCCCGCGGGTCCCTTTGCCGGAGAACTGCATGGAGATGAAACCCAGCATCTCAAGGTCGTTTAGGTATTCCCTGACCCATCTCATGCTGCGGGGTTTGACCTTGAGTGTTTTGCATACCCTTCTGTATTCCTCATAGACCTCACCGGACATGAATTGTGTCCTTTTCTCACCCGTCAGATCCCGCTGCTCCTTCTCCGAGAGGTTGGCCATCGTCAAAAGGAGTATTTGTTGGTGCTCCGGTAGGGTGGTTAATGATTCGAGTACGATATCCTCTTCGACGTCCTGCTTCGCCTCTTCGACGTCCTTTGCAGTCAGTTGAGCGTTGCCGCCGGATTCTACTATCTCCCCCGCCTTCTTAAGGAGCCGGAGGGCATAGCGGGCATCGCCCCCTTCCTTAGAAGCTATGGCCGCTATCAGTCTGAGGGCGGAATCGTCGACGACGTCCTCCTTAAACCCTATCTTGACCCGGTCCTTGAGAATGGTTGTCAGCTGCTTTGCATTGTATGGGGGAAAGACCAACTCTTCCTCGCACAACGTGGATTTGCTGCGTGGGTCTAGGTTCCTCTTGAAGAAGAGGTTGTTTGAGATGCCGACCACCGAGATGAAGCCTTTTTTCAGTTCGTCGTTCGCCCTCGTCAGGGTATAAAGAAGACTGTCCAGGTCCTTCACAACATCCACCTCATCCAATATGACCAGAACCCCCCTATCCTCCTCCCTGACGAATTCGAGGAGGGTCTCATATATCAAAGACGGGGGGGCCCCGGACTCGTGGACTTTGATACCTTTGGCATCGAAATATTCACGCCTCTGTTCCCACAGGTCCTTAAGGAGCTTGACCAGGACCCGATACTTGCTGTCGTGGACCTTGTTGTTTATGTAGCTTATTGAGATGGGGTTGTTCTTCCGCTGACACATCTCGGAGAGCTCGTTGGAGACGTATTTCACGACGATGGTCTTGCCCACCCCCGTCTTGCCGTAAACAAAGACGTTGGCCGGCTTCTCCTTCTTTAAGGCGGGGGTGAGGAGCTTTACGACGTTCTTGATCTCGTTTTCCCTGTATGGCAACTTAGGCGGTATGTAATGGGGGGATAAGGTTCCCTTGTCCTTGAAGACCTTATATTCTACATCAGCCCCCTCGAATAAATTCTCGTTTGTCATATAAGTCGAAGCGTCCGGGCAGCAAAGCGTTTTGGCCCAGAAGAACCCAAAGATTTGTTTTTATAGTTTTAGTAGCAAAAGTATCTGCTCTATAGTTTGGGTGGGATGCAATAAAAATTTCTTTGGTTGCACCAAAAACGATTATTCAATAAACTTTAGGTGGAAAATGGGTATTAAATCATGGCTCGGGTTTGAGGAGGGGGGCGAGAAGGCAGTCGATTTAGAAGATTATATGGACGGGATCGGCCTCCACAACGGTGAATTACTAGACGAGGACAAGTTCACATACATCAAAAGCATCATAGCCAACTCACCGGACGTCATCTCCGACATAGAGAGGGAGTTAAAGCGGGGCAATATCGTAATCCTCGAAACAGAACCGGTCTCCCAGGGCGGTCGCCTGACACTGAAGAAACTGATCAACGACATGAAGGCCTTGGAGCAGGAGATAGACGGTGACATGGGCCGAATCTCGGAGTCGAAGATTATTGTTGTCCCTAACGGGTTTAGGATTCTGAAAAGACGGGCAGAATAATTTTTATCTAGTTTGCCCTAAATTACCCTATGCCAGAAGACAAAGGCTTTAGTGATCTATTGGATAGTCTAGTAGAAGACGTTACCAAAGACGAAGAAAAGCCGCTGGAGGAAAAGGAAGCCGTAACCCAAGAGACGAACCACACCCTTCCCCTACTGATAGACGAAAAAACCGCGACTGAGATTTGCAAGGACATCCTTAAGGAAAAGAACCTTAGGAAATACGAGTTCATGGGCGTGGAACTGGTTTTCAGGCCCTACTGGTTCTTCACATATACCTGCCAACTGGTGTTCAAAGACCCCGACGGGAACATAGCCGACTCCGAAGAGATAGGGGGCAGGGAGGCGATAGACGCAGTCACCGGGCAGCTTGCGGATTATCTCCCAGAGGTAATGGAATCGGAGCCCATAGAAGTCGTGGTTTTGGAAGAGGAGTTGGAGAATCTAGAGGGGGGTGCAAAGGTCGAGAACCCCAGGATACGTGAGGACGAACTTAAGGAATTCATACAGCAAAAAGTCTCGGGTGTTTTGCGCGCCAACAAAGAGAATGTTTCGGTGGCCGGCTTCGAACTCTTATACTCCCCGGTGTGGAAAACCTGGCTCACGATCAAGAAAAGAACCCATAACGTGCAGGTGTGCGGGACTACAGGCATCGGGGTCAATTACGATGAGCTCCCCCTGAGCCCAAAGACCTGGAGGGACGTCATCATCGACGACATAAAACAACTCAGAGACCCTAAAAAATGGTTCAACCTCCTTAAAAAAACCACTGCTGGCGCGCCCACGGGCACGAAAAAGAGCGGCGGGTTTCTTGGCAAGGAAATGCTGATATTGTTTGCCGTCCTAATCTTTCTGCTTTATTCAATCACAATAAAAAATTACTATTACATGGTCGTCGGGATTGTCTTAGCTGTGTTGGTGGTATGGTGGGGCATGGGGCGGAAGAAGGAATCTTCCACGCCAAAACCCACGGCTCCTCCGATGCAGCCGCCACCATGAGAATAAGGGAAGTGGCCCCCCTCTGGCCATAGACCAAAAATGAGATACGATTCTAAGAGGACACAGGAGGAAACCAGGAAGGACTTCTTTGCCTCATACAGGAAAACCGCGGAGATGTACCCCCAAACCTCCCCCAAGGAGTTTAAGGAAAAGCTTCTGTCTCCGACCAAACCCACACCCCACCCGATACATAACACGATACAAAAAATCAGGGGGAACTTCCTCAGGCTCGGATTTAAGGAAATCGAGAATCCTTTATTCATCGAAGAGCAGGACGTCTACAAGCAGTACGGCCCAGAGGCCCCGGCGATCTTGGACCGCTGCTACTACCTGGCGGGCCTGCCCAGGCCAGACATCGGCCTGAGCGACACCAAGATTAAGGAGCTAGGAAAGATAACCCCCGTAAACCCCGAGAAGACCGAGAAACTGAAGGCTGTCTTGAGGGACTACAAACTTGGGCGGATAGAGGGCGACGACCTGTTAGACTCAATCTCAAAAAACCTGAGCATAAACCCAGAGGATGCAACGAAGATCCTGGACTCGTTCCCGGAGCTTAAAAACATCAAGGCCGAACCTACGAAAACGACACTCAGAAGCCACATGACCGCTGCCTGGTTTCCGACCCTCCAGGCACTGCAGGACAGGGAAGATACACCCATAAAGCTCTTTTCGATAGGCCTTCGTTTCAGAAGGGAGCAGAAGATCGATGCGACACACCTGCGCGCGCATTACGGGGCCTCCTGCGTCATAGCGGATGAGGAGATGAGTCTGGATGCGGGCAAGGAGATAGTAGCAGAGATATTGAAACCATTAGGGTTTAAGGACTTCGACTTCGTCCAGAAGGAGACCACCTCCACCTACTATGCGGACAAGAGCGAGTACGAAGTCTACGCATCTGCCCCCGGGAAGACAGATAAGATAGAGGTCGCCGACATAGGCATGTATTCCCCCCTGGCATTGGCCAACTATGATATAACCTACCCGACCTTCAATGCAGGGTTCGGCATCGAGAGGATCCTCATGATACTGGAGAAAAAACAGGATGTCAGGGAGGTCTTCTTCCCGCAGTTCTACACGCAGCTGGATCTGACGGACGAGGAGATAATGAAAGAGATAGCCATACGGGAAAAGCCGAAAACAAACGAGGGAAAAAATCTGTCGAAAAGGATTGAAGAAACCGCAGAGAAATATGCGAATGAGCCATCACCCTGCTCTTACGACGTCTTCAAGGGGAAGTTCCTGGGCAGGGGCATAGAAGTAAGAATCTTGGAAAAGGAATCAAACACGAAGCTTCTCGGGCCCGCCGCCATGAACGAGGTTTACGTCTACCAGGGCGGGATCTTCGGCATCCCCAAAGACGAGAGACTCCTTAAGGAAAGGATGCTGGAAATAAGGCAAAAAGGCAAGTCCGCCGGCATCTATTACCTCACCGCAATCTCTGATTACTTCGCGTCCAATATAGAGAAGGCCGTGGAGCGGGGCGAGGGTTACGCAGACCAAATCAAAATGGCCAAGACAGCCCTGGACGTCAACATAGCCGTCGGGGAACGGGCCGCCCGCTTTATCCAGTCCAAGGAGAAACAGATAAACCTGAAGGGCCCGATATTCACGGCTGTAGAAGCAAAGCTGGTCTGAGATTATGCCACACTGACATCCGTTTTTGGGCCTTCCTTTTTCTTGCCCCATCTCTCCAGATCCTCTAAATTTACGCTGGGCCCTACCCTTTTCAAAGCCTCCTCGAAATTGTTCATATTGACTGAACCATCCTTTTTGGATTTGCCTATGATCTCCTTCACGACCAGGATACCCGCCTTTCTACAAACCGCTTCTATGTCGGCCCCGGAATAGCCCTCGGTTTTTGCCGCCAGCCTGCCCAGATCGACGTCTTTTTCCAGTCTCATGTCCTTGGTGTGGACTTTAAAGATGCTCAACCTGGCCTCCTTGTCCGGCATTGGCACGTAGATAAGTTTTTCGAATCTCCCGGGCCTTAGTAATGCAGGGTCAATCAAGTCAGGCCTGTTGGTGGCGCCTATCAAAACCACGTCCTTCAACTCCGAGACGCCGTCTATCTCGCTCAACAGCTGTGCCACAACACTCTCCTTGACCCCGCTGTCAAACTGCATGCCCCGTGTCCCGGTGAGTGACTCTATCTCGTCAAAGAAAATTATCGATGGTGCAACCTGCCGTGCGCGCTTGAATACCTTTCTCACCCCTCGCTCGCTCTCACCGACGAACTTGTTCAACAGCTCCGGGCCCTTCACGGAGATGAAGTTGGCATCGCTCTCGTTTGCAACCGCCTTGGCCAACAGGGTCTTCCCTGTCCCGGGCGGGCCGTAAAGGAGTATGCCCTTCGGTGAACCGACGCCCACTTTTTTGAAGACGTCGCTGTACTTCAGCGGCCACTCGACAGTCTCCTTTAACTCATCCTTCACATTCCCCAAACCGCCTATGTCCCCCCACTTGATGCGCGGGATTTCGACAAGCACCTCCCTCATGGATGAGGGCTCTACTTTTTTCATGGCGTCATGGAAATCGCTAGCGGTGACCTTCATCTTATCCAAAAGGTCTTTCGATATGCCCTCCTTGGCCTTCTTCAGTTCGGGCATTATCCCCCTCAATGCGCGCATTGCCGCTTCTTTGGTCAATGCAGAGATATCGGCCCCGGAGTAGCCATAGGTTATATCGGCTATTTTATCCAGATCAACGTCCTTGGTCAATGGCATGCCCCTAGTATGTATCTGCAATATCTCCTTCCTCCCCACCCTGTCTGGTACCCCTATCTGCAATTCCCTGTCAAACCTTCCCGGCCTCCTCAGCGCCGGGTCTATAGCCTCTGGCCTGTTGGTGGCGGCTATGACAACAACCTCCCCGCGGGCCTCTAGCCCGTCCATAAGGGTCAGCAATTGCGAGACCACCCTCTTCTCCACCTCCCCATGGACTTCTTCCCTGGCAGGTGCGATGGCATCAACCTCATCTATGAATATTATGGCGGGGGCGTTATCCTGAGCCTCTTTGAACACGTTCCTTAAATTCTCTTCACTCTGCCCATACCACTTACTCATGATCTCTGGGCCAGCAAGATGTATGAAGTGGGACTCGGTCTCCCCGGCAACCGCCTTGGCCAACAGGGTCTTCCCGGTCCCAGGCGGGCCGTAAAGGAGTATGCCCTTCGGCGGGGATATGCCCAATTTCTTGAAGACCTCCGGGTACTTCATGGGGACCTCTATCATCTCCCTTATGGTCTCTATCTCATTCCTCAACCCGCCTATGTCCTCGTAGGATATCTGCGAGGCCCCTACAGCCTCGCTCACCGCCTTACTAGCTACTGACAAGTTTGTTTCCTCTGTAATCAGCAAGACCCCCGCAGGCGA
>JAFGQM010000010.1 GCA_016935655.1 Candidatus Altarchaeota archaeon
ATATTCTATTCGCAGGTGACTGGTGTGGCTACGATAACTGCCACCAACGGGTGCAACGAGGGAAGCACTGAAGTCAATGTCTATGCGTGTACAGGCGACCAGTTGGATGTAACCGCCTTCCCGCTTGAGATACCGGCGGACGGCGTGAGCACCTCCACAATCGTCGGGCAATTGGAGGACGCCGTAGGTAACCCGGTTTCCCAGGCAGGCCTTCCAGTGGAGTGCACGACCGACAAGGGCGAGTTCCCGAACGGCATGCAGACAGTCCTGGTGACGACCAACATGTGGGGCACTGCCACGGCACTGTTGACGTCTACCACGGAAGCAGGTGTCGCGACGGTCGTTTGCCATGCAGGCACTCTATCAGACTCGGTACAGGTGAAGTTCATAGCAGGGACCTTTGAGGACAAGATAGAGCTGAAGCAGCACACATGGAAGCTGATTTCGGTTCCGAAGAAGCTGGATCCGGCAGGGTTCAACGACTTGTTCGAGGCCGATGACGTCTTGCTGAACTACACGGCTGCTGCGGGCATATGGCAACTGATAAGTGCAGTTATGCCGGCAGATATAAAGCCGTTATATGGCTATTGGGCATATAGCATAAATGACGAGACTATCCTGCTGGCATATGACCAGGGCCAGATAGTCCCACCGCAGCTTGATTTGACTGCTGGATGGAACTTGATAGGACACGGCTCTAGGACGTCAATGCCAGTGGAGGATGCCCTGTTCTCTATAGACAGCAAGTACGCCTTCGTTCTGAGGTACACGGGGGGCTCCTGGGAGATCTACAGTGCTAGCGGATTCCCGCAGCAGTTCACGAACATGAACCCAGTGGAGGGCTACTGGATATTCATGACGCAGGACGGCACATACGCTGCACCGGGGATATAAGATTCTAGCCAACATCGGCTAGAATTCCCTTCTTTTTTATTCTTTTTCTTTCTAATTTTCCGGGGTAAATGAAATCACGACTCCTTATTTTGGGGATTTTCTGTATTATTGCCACTCTGGCTAGCGGTTATTCTCAAGAACAGCCCCCGCAGCCGATTTTGCCCATGATTGTCGAGGGGACCATAACACTTAATGATGAACCCGCCCCCATGGGTACGCGAGTGGCGGCAGTCATGGAGAGCATCCAGGCTGGTGAGATGGTTGTGGGTGAGGAAGGCAAATATGCGCTCTTGGTCAATGGGGACAAGAACGATACGGGCAAGCTAGTCGAGTTCTTCGTCTACAACGAGAAGACGAGCTATACGCTTAACTGGGCTTCCGGGGAGGTCAAGCACCTTGACATGTCCCTGGAGATAGATGAGCCTGAGGATGACAGTCCTAGCAGGCCTAGAAGGACGGTGGATGAAGAAGATGGAACTCCCACTACCTCTGGGCCTGACGAGATTCCTGAGGTCGGAACGGAAGCGCCTCAGGAAACTGATGCTCCTCCAGAGGAAACTGCCGAGACTCCAACTCCGGAGGCTACCGAATCCGAGCCTTCTGGTGGTACTTTCTTGGGGGTTCCCATAAACGACTATAAGCCACATACTCCGACAGGGCAGGTTTCAACCGGTTCCATACTCGACACATCTCTGATTCCAGTAGTGATCGTAGTGGGGATTTTTATAGTAGCCCTTCTAATATTACGGCCTAGATTTTCTAAATCTAACTCTTAAAAAAGATTTATCGTGGGGGTAAGAATGAAAAAATATATATCGACATTTGTTGTAGTATTGTTAGCCATAGTACTGGCTGCTGATGTGATTGGTGAGGATGTGCCTATAGGAGCTGGCGTATACACGGGCTTGGTGACATTCAATGGTGTTCCTGCACCAGCGGGAACGACAATAGAAGCTTTCCTGCAGGATGATAGTGACCCTGACGTTAACGATGGTGAGACTATTGTGGGTCCTGGTGATGGTGTTTACACCCTATTGGTCCAGGGCGAGAACGACAAGGTCTTAAAATTCAAAGCCAATGGAGTTTATGCTGATCAGACCCCCATGTTCCACGGAAGTGAAGGAATTCCAACTCGGATTGAATTGGACCTATCGTTTACTAGCTCCGTTGAGACCCACACCGTATGTAACTATGATGATGACATTTGCGAGCTGGTACCGGGTTCTGGTACCGATGAGTGTTCAGCATATGACGATTGCATTCATGCCATTTGTAACTATGACACTCTGACATGCGACATCGTCGAATCCCCCGGTGCAGACGAGTGTGCGGATTATATCCCGGATTGCGCTGAGTGTTATGATGAGGATACCCAAGCTTGCGACACTGGATTGGACGGCGTTTGTGCTGATGGTACCGAGACGTGCACAGGCGGTTCTTGGGGCAATGGCGAGTTTTGCGTCCAAGACGTCCAGGCTTCTGCCGAAGTATGTGACAACGGCCTTGACGACGACTGTGATGGTTTGACTGACCTGGATGACGAGGACTGTGTGGGAGAGACGAAGATTTCTGTGTCCCCCCCATCCCAGAGCATAAACGTGGGCGATACAGCCACTGTGACTATTAAGATATCCAATATACAAGCCCTTTTGGGGTACGAGCTGACAGTAAACTTTGATGATTCCCTGCTTGATGTTTCATCAAGGTCTTCAGCAGGGTTCCTAGGGGGCATGTTTGTCCCGGGCGTTTTGGATGTCAATAAGATAAAGCAGATTTCAGAGTTTTTAACTCAGCCACCTGGAGTTTCCGGTTCAGGTGATTTGTTTACAGTCACATTTACCGCCGCGGCTCCCGGAACGTCTGCGATCACGCTTTCTGGCGTATCCCTCTATGATGATGCCATGCAGTTGATGGGCGGATATGGTGTTGAAGACGGCACGATAACGGTAAACGGCGAGTGCATCAATGAGGAGACCCAGAGTTGTGACACAGGATTCTATGGTATTTGCGCCGACGGGACCCAGACTTGCGTGGACTGGTTCTGGGGATCATGCGAACAAGACAATCAGCCTTCTTTAGACGACAACTGCAACGGAGTGGACGAAAACTGCGACGGTTCTGAGGATGAGGGTTACGTCCCCGTAAGTTGTAATACCGGCGCCCCCGGGATATGCGCTGCAGGGATGACGCAGTGTTCTCTTGGATCTATCGACTGCCCGGTTACTGTGACACCGACGGCTGAAGTCTGCGACAACGGCCTTGACGACGACTGCGACGGCCTGACCGACTCAGAGGATGATGATTGCTGGGAATGTAACCACGGTGACTCAAGGAGCTGTGACACGGGCGAGCCTGGCGTTTGCGCCGAAGGCTACCAGAACTGCATGGAAGGCTTCTGGAGTGACTGTATACAAAACGTGTTTTCATCTCCGGATGACAACTGCAACGGCCTTGACGACGACTGCGACGGAACTCCAGACGACGAATATGTTGAAACACAAACATACTGTGGCGTCGGGGCTTGTTACGCTACCGGGATGCTGGTCTGCGCCAGTGGTTCAGAAAAGGATACCTGCACTCCGGGAGATCCAGCTGCTGACGATGCAACATGCAACCTCCTTGACGACGACTGCGACGGAAGAGTAGACGAGGATTATGTCTCAGCATGGTGCGATTCGGGCTTCCCGGGCATCTGCGCTGATGGAACCAGCTACTGTTCGTTTGGCTACGAGATATGCTCTGTGGATGTCGAGCCAGGTGCGTTCGAGGAGATTTGTGATAACGGCCTTGACGACGACTGCGACGGCTATACTGACATGCAGGATTCAGACTGTGGCTGCGAGACTGATGAAGACTGCGATGACGGGAATTTGTGTACAGTAGACACCTGCAACCTGGAGACTCGCGTATGCGACTATAACAACGTTGAGGACGGGGCATCCTGCTCTGACGAGCTGTTCTGCAATGGTGAGGAGACTTGCCAGGCAGGGGTCTGCGAATCGGGAGTAGTACCTTGTTTGGATTTCGTCGATTGTACTATCGACTCCTGTAATGAGGAGACTGATACTTGTGAATACACACCGGACGACTCCTACTGCGACAATGGTTTGTTCTGCGACGGGTTGGAGTACTGCGATCTATCTGTATTGGAAGGATCTGGCTGCAGGGATGGAGTTGCTCCTACATGCTTTGATGATGAGGACTGCACCACAGATTCATGCTCCGAGGGTGTCGAGAGCTACGTTTGCGTGTTCACGCCAATAGACGAAGACGAGGACGGCTACGACATCTGCGAGGGCGATGAGACGGATTGTGATGATGCCAATGCATCGATAAATCCGGGCGCGGCAGAGGTCTGTGACAACGGCGTCGACGACGACTGCGACGGTTTGGTAGACATGGACGACGACGATTGTTATCATGCAGAGTGCGGTTATAATGCATCAGAGGCCTATGGTTGTTTCGTGGTAGAGGGTGCAGGAGATGACCAGTGCGAGGGCTATTATGACTGCATACACACCGTTTGCGTATACAATGAAGGTCCCGGCGAGGGCGAGGCGGAGGCTGAGGCTGAAGCCGAGGCCGAGTTCATAATCTATGGCAGCTATTCTTGCGAACTCGTGGAGGAGGTTGGCTCGGATGAGTGCTCTGTCGAGACTGTGGAAATAGACTGCAGGCCGGATTTGACCGGGAGTTTCACATTCTCCCCCGAGAACCCGACTGCGGGCGAGACCGTGACTATAATAGCAACCGTGGTCAATGAAGGGCCTATAGATGCTGTCGAGGACTTCACTGTGACCGGTACTGTTGCTAGCGATCCCACGGTTATCGGCCAGGAGACCATACCTGGGCTGGCATCCGGCTCTTTCGTGAACGTTACCTTCACATGGGTCTCAGTTGCCGGGTTACACCAACTAAGCGTCTTTGTAGACTCTGGCGACAATGTTACGGAGTCTTTGGAGAACAATAACGAGATGGTGGAGAACATAACTGTTTCCTCACCACCACCCCCCGAGGAGAAAAAGAAATCCAGCAGACGCAGGGGTGGAGGCGGTGGTTCCAGTTTCGTTACTACCGGCGGCCTGCCGATAGAGGGCATAGAGATACCGGAGCCGGAGCCTGTTCCTGAGCCTGTCGTGGAGGAGACTCCCGAGGTGGAAGAGCCTGTTCCTGAGCCTGTCGTGGAGACTCCGACTGAGCCGCTGACAACACAGCCAACGCCACCAGTTCCATTAGCAGTCGCTGCAGAGGACAACAGTTGGTGGTGGATAATCGCTTTGATACTGGGCGGCCTTTTTGTCTTCTTCGTAGTATGGAGACAGAGGAGGAAGCACTACTTGGTTACAAGGGAGTTTGTCAAGGACCTGGACTCCGAAGGCTTTGAGGCATTGAGAAACCTGTCTGAAGAGGCCAGTATTTACATACTTGGCTCTGTCCCGGAGAATGCCGATTTCCTCAAAGAGGCGATGCTCAAGGACGAGGACAAGGCGAAGGCCAAGGGGATATCCAAGAACTATGGCATCAGCGAGGAATATGCACAGGCCATCACACTGGCGAAGCTGACGAAAGCGATCCTGATAACCGACTCGGAGAAGGTCATGAAGGCCTGCGAGGAGATGGGCGTCGAGGTGCAGGGGCTGGCGGTTGCGGAAGCAGCCTAGCCCTCTTTATCCCTTTCTTTCTATGAAGTAGTCAGCTAGTTCTAGGAGCATCTTTTTTTGTTTTGAATCGGGCAGCGCGCCCAATCCCCCTTTTGCATCCTTGATGATACTCTCCGCTTTTTTAGAGGCCATCTCAACGGACCCGTATTTGTTTATTATGTCCAGGGCCTCCCTTATCTCCTTCTTGCTGTCCTGCTCTGCGTCCAGGATTTCGATGAGCCTTTTCCTCTCCTTCTCGTTGCACTTGCTTATGGTGTCTATGATTATGAGCGTACGCTTCCCCTCGTTTATGTCCCCGCCTATCTCCTTCCCATACTCCTCTTCCTCGCCTGCGAGGTTGAGGACGTCGTCATGTATCTGAAACGCCATGCCTATGTTGGCCCCAAAGGACCTTAATGCCTCGATCTCCTTTTGGGAGCCGTTGCCGATGATGCCGCCGCATTCGCAGGAGCATGCTATAAGGGCGCTGGTCTTGCGCTTCAGCATCTGGGAATAGTCGTCCACGGTTATGTCCCATCTCCTCCTCTTGGCCCAGGAGATGTCCATTGCCTGCCCCTCGCACACCTCTGTGACCGCCCTGCTGAATATTCCAAAGACGCCGTCGAACCTCTTGCGGTCTAGAATGCCAAGGTTATCATTCATAACCCCGTAGGCCATGGAGAAAAGGCCGTCGCCTGAGTTTATGGCCAGGCCAAGGCCGTAGGTGTGGTGCAGGCATGGCCTGCCCCTCCTAAGTTCGCTTTTGTCGACTATGTCATCATGTATGAGCGTGAAATTGTGGATCATCTCAATCGCAGCGGCTGTTTTCAGGGCGTCTTCGGCCCTGCCGCCCACGGACTCGCAGGCCAGGAGGCACAGGACAGGCCTTATCCTCTTCCCGCCGCGGCTGAAAAGGTCGTAGATGGGCCCATAGAGCTCCTTTGGCTCAAGGTCCTTTCTGATGTAGTGCGCGAGCTCTTCCTCTACAAGATCGCCGTAGGAAGAGATCCCATCCATCAAATCCATGGTGGTAGTATTAATTTTTCATACTAAAAAATATTGCATATGGAAATCGGCATAATCGACTACGGGGCGGGCAACCTGAGGAGCATCAGCAATGCCCTGAGGAAGGTGGGCGGCGACGTGAAGACAGTCTCGACTGCCAGGGGTATTGAAGCCTCTGATGCACTTGTACTCCCAGGGGTCGGCAACTTCGGCGATGCGATGGGGCGACTAGAGCCTGTCAGAGGAGCTGTATTGGATAAGATTCGGATAGGGACTCCCTTCCTAGGCCTCTGCCTGGGCCTCCAGGTGCTTCTGGAGGGCAGCAAAGAAGCTCCAGCTGTCAGGGGCCTTGACCTGCTTAAAGGCCATTGTGAGCGATTTCCGGAGCCCTCAGGAAAGATCCCCCACATGGGTTGGAATTCACTAAAGATAGAGAAAAAGACCCCTCTTTTGGGGGGCATAGAAGACAGTGACTACTTCTACTTCGTCCACTCCTATTATGGCGATGTGCAGGACAAGGACGCGATAGCTGCATCTTGTGAGTATGGTGTCATATTCCCGGCGGTCTTATCAAAAAATAACATCTATGCCTGCCAGTTCCATCCCGAGCGCAGTGGTGAAAAGGGCCTTAGGATCCTTGAGAACTTCGTCAGTCTTGCTGGGAACTGAATATCCCAACAATACCTGAGAGAACCCCCAAGACCGTCCCTATGTTCCCGAATCCTCCGCCTCCCAGCATGGCAGTCGCAGCGAAGACTATGACCATAGTACTACCCATGGGTCTTTTGCTGGGCTGCAGCATAAGCTCTGAGCCTAGGAACACCATCGCGCCCGAGATTATGCCCACGCCGCCAGCAAGTCTTGCTACCTCGTCCGCTACGGGGATTGTGAACCCCATAACACTCATCTGCCCGTCGAACATGAGCAGGAGAAGCCCGAAAATCGAAATAAGCAACCCTGCCGTCAACCCGAGCAGATAAGCGACCCTTCCCATGTCCTTCTTTACTGGTTTTACCATTTGATTTAGTTATAACTATAAACGGGTAGGTTTATAAAAACCCACGTATTGAAAAAAAAGAAAACAAGGGCTAAGCAGTTGCAGTCTTACTGACTAGCCCTAAAACGCCGGCCACTATCCCTAGGATACTACCTATAAAGAGTCCGCCGCCTGCTGTGAATATCGCTATTATGGAGAATACTAAAACTAGCACACTGCCTAAGACTCTCTGTTTCGGGTTTTTGATAAGGACACTGCCCACTATCACTATGATCCCTGATAGCAGCCCCACTATTGCGAGGACCCAGAACATCATCCCGACCCCTGTTGCGCCTATTGCTGTAGCTGCACTGCCCAATGCGCCGAATATCACGCCGATAACCGCACCTATGAGCAGAATCAGTATACCGCCAATGAGTCCCAGTATTAATGCAACCTGGCTATAATCGCCTTCAGCCATCTTTTCACCCCCCATTTAGTTTTAAACTGTGAGCTAAATGGGAGGGTGTATAAAAACCTATAGGCCCAGCCTTTTTTCCTTCTGCATGCCTTCCATGAACCTGTAGACGGTCGCGTGGCGAGCCCCGCTTATCAGCATCTTCAGGGCATCCTCTACAACCCCCACATCCTCCTCGCCGCCTATAACAGAGACGGTCTTCCCATAGACGGAAATCTTGGTATTGCTGAGTGTTTCCATTATCCTCCTGGCTTTGCCGCCCTCTCCTATAACCCTGGCCTTGACCCTTTTTATGTCGTTCTCGTTGCCGTGGAACATCTCATCAAGGCTGATTACCAATAGCCCATAGTCGTCCTTTGCTAGGTTTATGGCATATTTCGGGTTGAAGCCCCTGCCTATGGCCTTGACTATGTCCCTGCCCTTCCATAGCCCTA
>JAFGQM010000081.1 GCA_016935655.1 Candidatus Altarchaeota archaeon
AACTGGCAAGAACCGTGGGGAGGGGCGGGACATCCGGCATCGGTATCGCAGCCTTTGAGAACGGCGGCTTCATCTTGGATGCCGGCCACAGGGCCTCCGAGAAAAAAGGCTTTTCACCCTCGAGGTTCTCTAGGGCCTCGCCCCCGACTGCCCTATTGAGGTACGAGGTCCCAAGGGATTGGAAGTTCCTGTGCGTCTTGCCTGAGACAAGGGGCGCCCATGGCAAAACCGAGATGGATATCTTCAAAAGATACTGCCCCATACCAAAAGCCGAGGTGGGGGAAGTGTCCAGGATCGTGCTCATGAACGTATTGCCCGGGGTCGCCGAGAGGGATATCGAAGAGTTCGGCTCGGGCATAAACAGGTTGCAGAAGACCGGCTTCAAGAGGGTGGAGGTCTCCCTGCAGGGGGAGCCTGTAAAGGAGCTGTTGGGGTTCCTTAAGGACAACTCATATGGGGCGGGGATGTCATCCTTCGGCCCCCTGTGCTTTGGCCTGTTTGACAAAAAGGGGGACTCAAAAAGCGTGGGCAGGGAGGCGAAGGAGCTGCTCGCACAAACCGGGTTGGACTCCGGGGTTTTTTTGGCAGGCGCGGATAATAAAGGCGCAAGGATATCATGATGGAATCGCTCTTTTTTCTGCCCCTGGTTGGGATGGTGATACTGGCCAATTACGCAGAAAGGAACAGGGAGGCCAAGGCTATTGTAACTGTCTTGATGCTGCTCTCGTCTGTGCTTCTGATAAGCCTGGGGCTGGCAGTACTCCTGGAAGGGTCCCTTTCAGAGCTCATGGGGGCGGGGGTCCAAACAGGTTTCGGTCTAGCCTATGTAATGACGGGGGCAGTGCCGCTCATCGTCCTTTTGAAGGGTGCCAGGTCGCGGCTCTCTAGATATATTAATATAAACCCCGACTCGGTGCTGCACGCACTGGCGCTTTACGCCTCGCTCGGCCTGATAACCTTTTCTGTGACGCTTATGCTGACGGTCGAGGTGACCATGCTCCTGGAGAGCCTGGAGCTGGATATGGTCTCCATAGTCGTGAGCGGCGCCCTCTATGCGCTCCTGGGCTTTGCGGGTGTCGGGCTTTTTGTGAGGCGGAATCTAAGGCAGAGCCTGAAAAGGCTGGGAATCGCAAAGCCGTCTGTAAAGGAGATTGTTTATGCTATCGGGGTCTCCTTTCTCCTGCTGGCGGTAGTCGCAATCATCAGCGTCATAAGCGTTGCACTGGGGCTGGAAGAGCTCGGCGAATCCGACCAGAGCATGGTAAGGCTTCTCGGCGGTATCACGCCGTTTATAGCGCTGGTCGTCTCCCTTGGCGCCGGGATAAGCGAGGAGATTTTGTTCAGGGGGGCCCTCCAGCCGCGTCTCGGGATCGTATTCACAGCCTTCATATTTGCGGTGGCGCATGTGCAGTACCCGTCGATGGTAGCCCTGAGTATGGTCTTCGCGGCTGGCCTGGTGCTAGGGTGGGAAAGGAGGGTCTTCAACACCACGGCCGCCATGATAACGCACTTCCTCTTCAACTTCATACAGCTTTTCGCTCTTTCATTCGTCTAGATGGATTCCTTGGGGATATTGAAAAAATTGGAAGATGGGAGAAAACTCGGTATCTTCGAGAAGATACTTGCAGTCACCAACGGCTCCATAACCCAGCTCCTGGAGGTGTACACCGGGGAACCGGTAAGGATAAGGACCCTAAGACAGGAGATATCGGGATGCGACGAGGAAACGGCAAAGAGATTGGGGATTGCAAGGGGGGGCAAGGTGAACTTCAGGGAGGTGGAGATAACCGACCGGAAAGGCAACGTGCTGGTTTTCGCCAAATCGCTGGCGCCCATAGAACGCCTAGATGGCAGGTTCAGGGAGGATCTGATGAAGGCTGACGTCCCCATCGGGAAGCTGTTCGTCGAACATGGGATCGAGGCCAGGCGGGAATTACTCTCGGTAAATATCGAGGGCGGGAATTTAACAAGGGAGTATAACATAATCCATGGGGGCAAGATACTGATGTCCATAGAGGAGAGATTCAAACTGGGTGTGTTCAAATGACTGTGCTGGGGATAGATCCTGGAACCTCAAGGTGGGGTTTTGTTTTCATGGAGGGTGGAGAGATAAAAAAAGAGACTGCCATAGAGACCTCGAAAATCAGGAAGAAACCGGGAACCGTACTGGACCTGGCGCTCAAGGCCGACCTGGTGGTGGCACCCTCGGGATACGGGCTGCCGATAAAGAAGGTCTCCGAACTTAACGAGAGGGATTTCCACGAACTGCTGTTGAAGAGAAAGAATGAAAAGACCGTTATGAGTCTCGAGAGCGTCCTCAGGTCGTTTAAGGAAAACAATGTCCCCGCATATGTTATCCCGGGGGTAAAACACCTGAAGTCTGTGCCTGTCTTCAGAAAGGTGAACAAGATGGATATGGGCACGCCAGACAAGCTCTGCGCGACTGTCTTCGGCATCGAAAACCAGGCAAAGAGACTGGATCTCGAATACGGGGGGGCGTTTTTCGTACTCTGCGAACTAGGCTCGGCCTTCAATGCTTTCATCGCTGTGGAGGGTGGTCTGATCGTGGATGGCATAGGCGGGACCATAGCGTCCTCAGGTTCGAAGGGCCATGGTGCCCTGGACGGGGAGCTCTGCTACCTGATGGGCGGGATAGGGAAGGAGGAGCTGTACAAGGGGGGCATGGATTACCTAGAGGAGGACATCGCCCTGGCTTACTTCTTCGACGGAGTGCTCAAGGACATAAACAGGATAATGATGTCCACCAAGCCTGTGGAGATAGTAGTGTCGGGCCAAAAGGGCAATGAGGTCTTTGACTACATAAGGACGATAATAAAGGATGTTATACCGGTCGTGCAGCTCGGCAATGATACGAAAGCCAGCAGTGCGAGCATAGGGGCTGCGATGATAGCTAGCGCGCTGGCGGGCGAGGCCTACGTGGACCTGATAAAACACATGGGCTTAAGGGAGGCTGGAGGGAGCATCTTCGATTACACCAAACTAAAGGAATGGGGCTCAAGATTGCCTGGGGAGTAACAGGCGGGGGGAATCTGCTGAAGGAATCAGTGGACGCTTTCAGGAAGGCCAAAAAAGAGCTGGACCCAAAAATAACGATCCTTTTGTCAAGGGCGGGCGAGGAGGTGACAATGATCTACGGTCTGAGGGACGGCCTAAAGGAGGTTTCCCCGGGCGGCTACTACGAGGAGATTTTCACCGAGGCTGAGCAGGGGGCTTCCGCATATAAGACGGGCAGGTTTTATTTGAGAAGATACGATGCGCTTTTTGTAAGCCCCACCACCACAAACACCATCGCAAAGATCGCGAACGGGATAGCGGACACTTTGGTAACCAATGCTGTTGCTCTTGCCATGAAGGCGGATCTGCCGGTCTATGTGCTGCCGACAGACAATGAACCAGGACGTCAAGGAGCTTTCCCACCCCCCTTAACCAAGGGGCTGGAGAGAATGGGATACAAGACAAGACAGATCGACAAGGAGAATCTAAGGCTTCTAAGGAAATACGGCGTCTGCATCATGAACGACCCGGCCGAGATCTACGCGACGGTGCGGAGAATGTCGAAAAAGTGAGCCTGTTCCTTTGTCTCGGCTTCCTTTCTTCCCGCCTCTTTTTCTTCCTTCTCCTGGGCTTCTTTTCCTTGGAGACCGGCACTATGGAGAGGTAGTAGATTATACATGTGATTATATCCACGAAGCCCAGAATCAGGGCTACACAAGGCTCAAAGAGGTATACCACGGCGGGTGAGAACGCAAGCAAGAAGATGAAATAGACGGAGTAATGCCTCTCTTCCTTAAGAGAAACTGGCCTGTGCTTCCAGAGTGAGGCGAAAGCGACCATTACCAGGGAGAATGCCACAAGGAGCATCGTTATCATGAAAACGTCTGCGCATGCTATCAAAAAGCAGTTGCAGAACCCGGGTCTTTCTATCAGCACATCCTCCCTAAAAGTGGTCGGCAGGCGCGGCGGGGTCCATACCATGAACTCCCTGCTAAGGGTTCCCGAAAGATTAGCCTTCCTGTCGCCCCACATGATGTGCTCTGTTAGGTTATAGAAACCGTCTTCTGCATCCAGCGGTATCATGAAACTGAAGTTCTTGGTCACGAAGCCATCGGGGGGTATGTGCACGCTTATATACGGGTCGGAATAGAGCTCCAACTCATCGACAGTAAGGGCGACCCTCAGATAAAGGTCATATTCCCCGGTATAATTGAAGTACAATGTGCCGGCCAGATTGTCCAAGGGCCTCAGGGCAGCTTTGTGGAGTTGCATGTCGACAAACAACTCGGCCCTCTCAGGCGTTATGTTCAGGGGCGCTTCGGGATAGAATAGTATATAATATTTTAAAGCTACCTGCCCGAGCTCGGTGGGGACCTCTTCCACCTCCTCCTCGAAGGCGGGCTGGCGGGGCAGGCAGGTGTCTATATAAAAGAAATAGGTCTTGTTGCCGCCGCATGGGGTGGGGAGCACCATCTGGTAGTCGTTCAGTTCGTTATTGAAGCTCCACGTGCCCGGAGCCAGTGAAACAGCAAAGACCATGTCACCGGTGTCGTTGAGGAAACCCTCTGCGAAGATATTGCTCTGCCAGCTATCGTTGATAAACGGGTAGAATGTGGGGACGCTGTTGATCAAATAGGTTCCCGCGATTAGATGGGATGCGCTGCTTGAGAAGGTGTTCGTACCGGAGTCGCTCTCATTGCCGACAAGCGAGTCGATGGCGGAGGGAGAGCCGGCCACAAGGTTCGACAGGGTAGGCGAGAACTCCGATTCCGTAACGAGCAGATAGTTTGAATCGTTGATGGGCGAACAGTCAAAGGTGATGTCAAGCTCGCTGACTGTCCCGCCAAAAGCGTTGACGACTGTGGGCGAGGAGGGCGAGCCCTCGATTATGTCGCCGTAATAGCCGGCCCAGCAGTCCGTATCCAGCCGGGCCGTGATATTCAAAAATGTCACAGTCCCGCCCGTAGCGGTATCGCTCTCCCCAAGAACAATGCAGGGACTTAGGCAAAGCAAGGCAAGGGCCAAGAATGTAAGGTTCCCAAGGGTCCGCAGACTCGATTCAATGGGCATTTTGTATAGTTATACTAATACGGTATAACCTCATTTTATATCCATATTTAATTAAAAATTTTGTAAGATGGATGGAAGGGTATCAGGTCCTATGTTTCTTCTCCAGGTGTTCTATAAGCAGCTCCCTGAGAACGACGGCATTACCTTCGGTTGGCAGGCCCCTTTCCTCGCAGAGCTTTATCAATTCATCCTTCGATGCGTCTTCTATGATGTCTTCGGTAAGCTCAGACTTCCCTGGCTTTGTTGATTTCTTCCTTCCAAAAAGCCCCAGACCCTTCTTCTGGCCCTTCTTGCCTTCCTCTTTTTCTTCCGTCTCCTCCCTTTTCTCGGGTTTCTCCCCCTTCCCCTGCTTCTTGGATTTCTTCTCAGACTCGATCGCCTTTTTCAACTTCTCCTTTATCTCCTCCAGCTCCTTGTTAGCCAAGAGTACCTTAAGCTGTTCCCTCAGCTCCTCTTCACTGCCTGTGGTCGGCAAATCATTGTCGGCGCATAGTTTGACCAGCTCTTCACTGGAGGCATCGGTTATAAGCTCTTCAGTAAGCTCCTTCTCCCCCTCGCTGAGGAACTCGAGAAGCCTCTGCCTCAGTTCTTTTGCGTTGCCCTCGGCAGGCAGCTTCCTCTCCCCGCAGAGCTTGACCAGCTCCTCCTTGGAGGCGTCATGTACCATCTCCTCGGTCAGCTTGAGTTTCTGTTGTAGATAGTCCTTGAGCCTTGCCCTCAGCTCCTTGGCACCGCCTTCTGTGGGCAGCTTCCTCCCCCCGCAGAGCTTGACCAGCTCCTCCTTGGAGGCGTTCTCTATTAGCTCTTCGGTAAGCTCTTCGGCCTGTGATTTGAGCCACTCGCGCAGCCGTTCCCTGAGCTCTGATGCCTCACCCTCCACGGGCAGCTTCCTCTCCCCGCAGAGCTTGACCAGCTCCTCCTTAGACGAATCTTCTATGAGCTCCTCGGTGAGCTCCTTCTTCTCCTTCTTAAGGAAGTCTAGCAATCGCTCTCTCAGCTCCTTGGCACTGCCCTCGGCAGGCAGCTTCCTCTCCTCGCAGAGCTTGACCAGCTCCTCCTTGGAGGCGTCCTCCACGAGCTTCTCGGTGAGCTCCTTCTTCTCCTTCTCGATGTGTAATGTCAGCCCCTTGGTCAGGCTGTCAGGATAGTGACCAAGACTCTTGCCAAAGAGCACAGATGCCTTGACCTTCCTGTTGGCCTCTATGTCTGGCTCAGTAAGCTCTATGTTGAACACGAACTTCCTAAGCTCCTTGGCCTCTATGAGCCGGCCCTCCATGCCCTCACCCAGGATCCTGCTCTCACCCTTGGCTACTTCTATGTATTTAATCAGAGGCTTCACATACAATACATTCCTGGATTTGTTCTTTACAGTAATCGCAAATTCGGAAGTGGCTGTGTTGTAGATGATAGTGATGATCTTGACTGGCTTCCTCATCTTCAGCAGGAACACCATTATCATGACGCCGACTATGGCTATCAGTATCTGGTACACTATGGGTGGTATGACTATGGGGCCGGCTGCAGGCTGAATTGGCTTGGCGGTCCCAAGCTCGGCCCTGACGTCCAAGGCATTGACAAGGAAGGCCTCCCTATCCCCGTAATCTATGTGGACGTCGACGAACTGGTTTCGCCTCAGGTCCTCATCGGTCAGATCCACGCCTCCGAAATGGACCCCCTTGGACTGGCCGACATCCAGGTACTGCACCGTATCGAGCTCGAAGATCTGAGAGCTGCCGCCTATCAACAAGGTGAACGAGGGCCTGAAGTAGACAGCTGTCTCACCTGTATTCTTTATGTTCAGTATGATCTGCTTTAAGTTTTCATCATACATCAATGATACTACCGCTAGGCTGGACTTGTCCACCCTCTCTATGAACGCGACCAGGAACTCCTTGGTCAAAGCACGGTCCAACGACTTGGGGTACTCGCCAAACAAGATAGTGACTCTGGCGGTGATGTTTGCTGTAACATCGACGTTCGATAGATCCAGATCATACGACCTGCCCAAGAGCTGGCTTTTACCGATGACCAACGGCTCGGCGTCACCTAGGGTCTGGACCCTCTGTCCATTGAGCAGGATCTCGATGTTCGAGGTAAACCATGCCGATGCATCGACCTTGTTCTTGTATGTGACTTCCAACTTGCGCGTAGCCTTGTTATATTTGGCGTCGACTACGTCCATGTCTAGAGGGTATGCGGGCAGCGGGAACGTGTCCAGGTAGCTTATCTGGGAACCCTGTATTGTGGGGATGCTCTGGCCGAATTTCACTATGACCGAGAAGGGGGTGTTCCTCTCCTCGGTCAGGGTCCTTTTCAGCTGCTGGGCGGGCGCGACCAGGTCCCCTACGACCAGGCCTATCCTTATGTCATTACCGGTCAGGTACTCCAGCACAGGGTCTGGGATCCGCTGGCCTATCAACAATATCGGGTCAGAGCCGGACATGAATCCCTTTTCCAAAAAGGTCCCGTCGGTCAATACCACCTGTTTGCTCTTGACGGAACTAAGGCCCCTTATTTTTTTGACCAGGTCGATATTGTCTACGTACTTGTCCTGGTTGTATATTGTCTCTGGGTTGAATTCCGACAACCTTTCCCCGACTACATCCTCCACATAGCCGTAAACCAAGAGCTTGTCCACCCCCCGGGCCTTTAAAAAATCGTATACATCATCTATGTTTATCGAATTCACCAGGAGCACGTATGATCTTGTGTTCAAGGCATAAGGAGCGACAGACACTGCGTTATAGCCGTATGAGGTATCGATGACCACGAAATTGTGCGTATCCGTCCTTTTTGCGAGTTCCAGGTTCAGGGAAAGTCCGTTCTCGGATATTATCTCATCGACTGTATAGCCCTTGTTGAGCAGTATGGATTTGAAACCGTAATAGTAGGCCGCTGTTTTTGACTCTATGAGCAGGGCCGCCCCAGCTCCGGTGAGCTTGGCCCCCACGAGCGGTGCGTGCTTGGCGCTCATGATGAAGTCGCACGGTGCCCCGAGGAGGTTGGAGTACACCAGGGAGGAGTAGACATCCATACCGTCAGCAGAGTTCACGATTACGGTGGTCGGGGGGGTCTGGGAAGCTGCCGGATTGGCCAGGGCTATGATTAAAACCGCTACGAAACCCCAACTTTTTGCCCCCAACATTTTGTGTTATCTAATTTTTTGTTGATTAAAAATCTTACTTGAGCTCGACGAAGAAGTAGTAGGTCTCCCTGTCGCTAGGCGAGGAATCGCCTACAGGTACTATCAGCTCGTAATCGGCCGTAGTGCCATCATAGGCGTTGTTGGTCCCGGTGCTGTTGGTCTGCGTGCAAAACAGGATGTTCCTTTTATCCGTATTGTCGACTGCCTGGTCGTTGACCACTGAGGTCAGGAAGTCGTCATCGTCAGCAGGGTCCGGCCCCCCGGTATCAGAAGAGTTCATATTGGTCAGTTCATTGGTGCTTATGTTCAGGCTCAACTGGCCCTGGGTGGCGTTGAATGTATAAATAGCCAGATCAGACCCCCCAGAAAAGCCCCAGGCGACGTCTACGCTCCAAACTATGCCCTCATAGAGTGCAGACCAGTTATACCGGGTAAACGTCCCAGCGCAGATTATAGCCTCTTCCGTGAGGTACCAATTCCACCTGAAGAAGTTGTTGCCTGCATCGTCAGCCAGCACCAAGTTACCTGTGAGGTTACCCATGTAACCGGCCCATCTGCCGGTCTGGCTGCTGGTGGTAAGGTTCATCAGGGTTATGTTGCCCCCTTCTGTAGTATCCGAGGATGTTGCTGTCATCGATTGGGTCCTGTCCTCTATCCAGCTCACCGAGGCGGGCGTCATGGCATGCGCTAATCCAACTAACGCTAAAACTAAAACTGACTTTAGCAACCACCATCTAAATCCACCCATCTTCTGGTCTCCGAGTAATCGTAAATTCAGGCTTTTGAGCGATAGGTAAAGGACAGGGTCAATAAAAACATTTCTTGGAGAAAGAGAACAAAAAGAAAAGAAAAAAGAAAAAAAGAGGGCCGAGAGGCCCTGTACAAACCCTTACTTAATCTCTGCGAAAAAGTAATACGTGGTCCTTACAGTCCCCGAGCCCGCATAGGTCGGCACTATCAGCTCATAGTTGGCTGTGCTGCCCCTATAGTCGGTGTGCGTCCCTGTCACGTTGACCACTGTGCAGAACAAAAAGTTGTGGGTGTCAGTATCGGTCCTCGATAGGTCGTTTATCACCCCTGTCCTGAAGTGGTCGTTCGCCTCGTCAGGGCCTGTCTTGGACGAGTTCAGGTTTGTGAACGTCGTCCCGCCGAAGGTAAATGAAAACGTGCCTTCAGTTGCGTTGATGGTCTTGTTGCCTCGGTCCGATCCTGAGGTGAGGTTCCATCCCGTGGAGAAAGCATAGGATATCTCCGCGTCGTACAGGGTCTGATCGAACGTATAGCTCGTGTTCAATCCTGCACAGACCACTGAGTCTTCTGTTACGCCAGCAGTCCATCTGAAGAAGACATCCGTACCGTCGCTAAGTACCAACCCACCTGACAGGTTACCGGTGTAACCGGCCCATCTTTCGGTCTGTGTGTTTGAAGCCAGGTTGATCAGCGTTATGTTACCTCCGTCTGTCGTATCCGAAGATGTCGCTATCGCACTGGCACGGAACTCGTCCAACCACGTTACTGCGGCAGGAGCTGCTGCATCTACTATACCAGTGAATAGGCCTACAGCTACAAGCGCTATCACCACCCTAATACCTTGTCTATTCATTTTCCACCCCTTTATTTTTAGTTGGTTTTGTATGTTCATCACGGTGTCTATGGGCGAGCAAATAAACGATTGGTTTCCTTGCTATCACCCGGGCTAAACCACCAAATTGATGTAATATAAATGTCTACTCCTATAAAAACCTTTCGGTTTGCAATGTTGTGTTGCATTAGGTTATAACGACAACGTCTTAGCTAGAAAAAGAAAGATAGGGCCATATGGCCCTTCATAACTACTTACCTAATCTCTGCAAAAAAGTAATACGTGGTCCTTACGTTCCCCGAGCCAGCGTATGTAGGCACTATCAGCTCGTAATTGGCTGTACTCCCCCTATAGTCGGTAGGCGTCCCTGTTACGTTGACCACTGTGCAGAACAAGAAGTTGTGGGTGTTGGTGTCATCCCTTGCCAGATCATTGATCACCCCTGTCCTGAAATAGTCGGTCGCCTGGTCAGGGCCGGTCTTGGACGAGTTCAGGTTTGTGAACGTCGTCCCGCCAAAGGTAAATGAAAACGTGCCTTGGCTTGCATTGAAGGTCTTATTGCCTCGGTCCGATCCTGTGGTGAGGTTCCATCCCGTGGAGAAGGAATTGGATATCTCCGCGTCGTACAGGGACTGGTCAAAAGTGTAGGTATTGTTCACTCCTGCACAGACCACTGAGTCTTCTGTTACACCAGTTGACCATCTAAAGAATATATCGGTCCCGTCGCTAAGTACCAACCCGCCTGTCAGGTTACCGGCGTAACCGGCCCATCGATCGGTCTGGGTACTCGAAGCCAGGTTGATCAGTGTTATGTTACCTCCGTCTGTGTCATCCGAAGATGTCGCTGTCGCACTGGCACGGAACTCGTCTATCCACGTTACTGCGGCAGGAGCTGCTGCATTTATCGAACCGGCAATTACTGCCAATGACAGTAGTAGTACTACTGCCAAAGTTAGGCTATACCCTCTCATAGTTTAAACCTCCTCTTTGGTTGGGTTAACGGTATTCTGTGAAAAACACCGTGATGTTAAAGGTACGGTCTATAAAAACTTTTCGGTCCTTATTTTGGGGGCCTATTCAAGGAAAAAAGCCAAAAATACGCGTCTACAGTTCTAAAAAGAAGTAGTAGGTCTCTGTGGAGCCCTCTGCCGTGGGGACCAGAAGCTCGTAGTCGCTGTCCCCGGAGCCCCTGTAATCATTGTTCGATCCGGTCCTGTCGGTCAGGACGCAGAACGCCATATTGAACTTGTCCGTATTCGCGGCGTCCTCATCATTGACCACGCAGGTCTCAAAGGCATCGGCGGCTGGGTTGTCAGGGCCGGTCTTCGAGGAATCGGCTGTTATGTCGTTGCTGCCTATGTCCCCGCAGGTGGCATGAGTCCTGTTGAATGTGTTATCCGCTTGGTCAGTGCCCACGGCAAAGCCCCAGGCAGTGTCCAGCTGGGTTATGTCGGCCAGTGCGAATATCGTGGTCCAGTTGTAGTTGTTGGCGGTCCCTGCACAGACCCTTCCGTCAGAAGTGGTATCGTTCCACCTAAAGAATATAGAGGACCCATCGCTCAACACGATGCTTCCTGAGACATTACCCACATAACCTGCCCAGCGGCCGGTGGACTGCTGCGCCTCGAGGTTCAAAAAGGTTATGTTCCCGCCCTCTGTGATATCATAGTCTGAAGCGCCGGTGTAGTTGGTCCCGAACTCGGCCATCCACGTAGTATTGGCCGGGAAGGGTATGGCGCACACCTGCGGAAACAGAGTCAGAGATAGGGATAGTAGTGTACACAGGTAGAGCAATACGGATAGCCGTATCACTACGGGGGTGACAACATGCTTCAACATCTTTTCCTCCAGTCGGGTGATAACTGTTGAGATTAGAAGATGGGCCTATAAAAATAAAATAGGCTTAAATCGCCTAGTTATACTAATATGGTATAACATTGGCTACAGATGTATAAAAGGATGGTGATAATCAACAGCCCAAATCTCCTCTGGAAAACATGCGTTCAATGACAACAATTTTTGTGTAAAAAACCTGAAAGAGCAGCTGCGAAACTTTGATTTTTATAGAGATAGACATTAACATCCCCGAAATGGGGGTTCTCTGTAGGTGGGTAGGTTCGCTTGGATTAGTCTATTATCGGCTCTAGTAGTGCTAGCCCTGTTAACCGGGGGGGGAGCTCAGTCCGACTCCGCGAGTCACCTAACTGACGTCAGCTTGCGGACCGCGAAGGACATTTACGCTCCCGGAGAGACTGTCGAGATTATCCTGGATGCGCCCAAAGACGCCAACATCTCGGCAAAGGTCATAAGGCCGGACTCGACCGAGGCCGGACTAAAGTTCATAGTTACCGGGCAACATCTCCAAGGCCATTATACAACATCCGTACTCGGCGGCTATATGATAAAGTGCACGGTGGCTCACGGTAATGAATCCCTTCTACTGACGGACGGTTTCAATATAATCGAGGACAGGCTTGGAACCCCCGGCTTCACGTCTGACGTCCAGCCATCGAAAAAACCCGCAGGAGAAACGCAGATAGAACGCCCCGATTTCCTCATAGATACCTTCATCTCCACGAACAAGACGAGCTATGTGGTCAACGAGACCGTGGGGATTACGGTGGGCGCCCCTCAAAACACGAGCCTGAGGTTGGGCATAATAGACCCGCTCGATGTCTTCATGAAACTCTTCGAGGGTGTTGTTAGAGAAACCTACTGGACCTACCAGCCCGCAGAGGTCGGCAACTACACGGTGAGGGCCGAGTTCTCCCTGCTCAACCAAACAAAGAACCTGACTACCAGCTTTGAGGTGGAGAGCATCCTGGCTGCGGTATACCTGAGCATACTGCCCCAGTTCTTCGAGAGCATAATAGTCAACGAGACCTACCTGCTCAGATTCATAGTCTCGAACCTCGGGGCGAAGACCGAGGCGTCCCTAGACGTGGATGTGCCGGAGGATTTCGACTCCGGCGACACTGAGTTCAACTTCACCATCGAGCCGGAGGAGACCAAAGTCCTCAACACCAGCATAACCCCGAGAAAGGCCGGGGACTTCACCATCTACTACTCCCTCACAGCGCGCGATTTCAAGGAGGAGGGCGAGATAAACGTCACGGTGGTCGAGCCGGGCATCGTCCTGGTCTCTCCGGATATCTATCTCGCCAACCAGAACGGCACACTCAGAATCCTCAATGGCTCTTCAGAGAACTTCACCCTAAGCATAACCAACCCGAACAACTTCTCGATCAATGTCACGATAAGGATAAAAGTCTCAGGACTGAGGATAAGCCTGTCGATCCTGGACACGACGTTCGAGCTTGATGCCAATTCCACGAGGACCATAAACTTCACTCTCACCAACACGAATCTGCAGCCCGTTCTGAACGTGACCGCAGAGTATCACGATCAAAGCTTCACAAGAAGCTTTGCATTAGAGGTAGTAATCGAAGGAGCGAACCAGACCGTCGCAGAGAACCCCCTGTTCAACGCGACCCTGGGGGTCGGCGCCGAATACCTAGTGGACGAGTTCACAGAGGTGACGGTGTCAGCCCCAGAGAACACGACCGTCGTTGGGTGGCTGGTGGACCCGCTTGGCAACAGGCGGGTGTTGCCATTCACCTTCCAGGGTCGGTTCGTTTCCTTCTTTACCTCTAACATCACGGGCGAGTATTGGGTCGATGTCTACCTTACCTTGGGCCGGTGGACGAAGAACCTCACCGTGAGTTTCTCTGTGGTCGAGGACAGGACTGTGAACGAGACAAATCCTTTGTTGAATTCAACACTGGGCCTTGTGGGCAACTATTCCTTAAACCAGATTGTGAGCCTGATTGTGAAAGCCCCGGCTAGCGCGCTGGTGAACGGAAGGGTGAAGCTGCCTGACAACAAGACCAAGAACCTGATCTTTAATTTCGCTGGACAGTTCACTTCGGAGATAAACTGCACCATGCCCGGCCAGTATCTGGTGATGGTCGAGTTAGAGATCGGAAACTGGAGCAAGACGCTGACTTCCAGTTTCCTAGTCTCTGAGCCTCCTTTGGAAAACAAGACTATCGTGGGATTAGGGAACACCAGTATCGTTTTGAGTAAGAACGTCTTCATGAGAAACGAGACTGTCATGGCGAAGATAATAGCGCCTGAAAATGTCACAATAAATGCTACTTTGGAAAGGCCCGATGGCAACGAGAGCAGGCTGGCATTCGTCTGGCTCCATGACTCCTTCAGGTCCAGTTTCGTAGCTGGTGAAGCTGGCGGTTATACGATAAGGGTTGTGTTAAGTCTTGGGAATGTGATAAGGGAGTTGGCTGCCGGGTTTGAGGTGGTGGAGACTGTCGAGAACAGGACGGTTGTGGGGCTGGAGAACTCCAGCATAGTCTTGGGTAAGAACGTCTTCATGAGAAACGAGACTGTCATGGCAAGGATCATAGCACCTGAGGATGCTAGAGTAAACGCTACCTTGAAAGGGCCGGGCAATGAGAGCAGGCTGGCATTCGTCTGGGTCCATGACTCCTTCAGGTCCAGTTTCGTAGCGGGGAAAACGGACAACTACACTGTAAGAGCCGTCTTGAGTCTTGGCGACACAACAAGGGAGTTGACGGCTGGGTTCACGGTTGTTGAGGCCGCGCGCATCTGGCTGAGTAACACGTCGCTCCTAAGGAAACAAATAGTCGAGATATATGTCAGCGCGCCAAGGGACGCCTCACTCACGGGCCGGGTAACGGAACCGGACGGCTCCCTGAAAAGGGTCGCCTTCGGCTGGCTCGGGGACTCTTTTGGGGGCTCATTCCTGCCCTCAGGCCTTGAGGGAGTATACAAAGTCCACGTCAACCTGACTTATCAAAACTGGACAAGGTCCCTTGACACCACCTTCACCCTGGCGCGCGCGGGAAAGCCCGTGAACGTGAGCGAGCCGGTCTTGTCCCTTCCTGAGAACAAGCAGGTCTTCATGCCGACAGAGGACGTGGTCCTCAGCTTCGAGATCCCACTAGACTTCGTCGAAACGGCCGAGCCCAGACTCTCGGCCAGCCTCTGGCAGGCCGGGGGCAGTTCCATAGAGACTTCCCTCTACTACAACGGCCAGCCCACTGACATCAAGTCGGAGATAACCGAGGAGCAACCGGGTAAGTTCAGCATAAGGATACCCAACCCCCGGGGCAAGAGGGCCGGTTTGTACACGCTGAAGCTGTCCTGGACCAGCGACGGCGAGACTAGAGTGTACGAGCAGGACTTCACATGGGGTGTGCTGGCCATAAACACGGACAAATCAGTCTATCTCCCGAGGGAGAAGGCCTCCATAGGGATGGCCGTTTTGGACGACCTTGGCCACATGGTCTGCGACGCCGAGCTGGTCCTGACCATACAGGAGCCCGGCGGGACCATAACCAC
>JAFGQM010000082.1 GCA_016935655.1 Candidatus Altarchaeota archaeon
AGAAAGACCGCAAGACCTGCACAGATGCTGACTGGAAGGCCAACGAGGGCAAGAACCCCCAGGACTGCAGGGTGGTCCCGAGGGGCCAGGATTCCTGCACAAGCAAGAATAATGCCGACTGACTGTATCCACTCATTTATATTCTCTATCAAGCTAAAAATAGCGGAGGTGTAAAGTCTGTTCGATTTCTAAAGGCTGAAAAAATGGGTGTTAGATTTATTACGCCAGAGGTTGCTACATTGATATTGGTCGGGTTTTTGATAACCATAGTCGGGGTTTTCCTTAACTTCCAGAATCTGGATGATGCCGACAGGGCCTACAGGGACTATGACAGGCTGAGAAATAACGAGGCCGTCGCAGGGCTTCTACAGGTGGTAGGAATCGCAGTCATATTCGTTGGGGCCACACGTGGCATTCTCAAGAGGTCCGAGGTCATGAACAACCGTTTCATCAACATGATGGAGGTCTTCACCTCCCTTGTAGACAGGGAGATGGACATAATAGGTACAAAAGAGGTCCAGTACGGTTCAGAATCAAAGAAAAAGCAGGAGCTTAGGGAACTTGCCGAGCAAACCAAGCAGCTGAAGACTGAGTTGAAGCAGATGCCAAAGGATTTAAGAGGCAGGTCGGCGGAGTTGAGAAGTATCCCCCGCATCTAGGGCTTTTTACTAACCGCTGCTGCAGGCCTTTTCGAATTTCTTGAAGGCGGATGTTATCCATACTAGGCTCAAAATAGCCGCTACGAATGCAGATACGGTTATGCCTATCCAAACGCCGGTTACCCCAAGCTCTGTGAAGTGCGCGAGGTAATAGCAAAGAGGCACTGCTACTAGGACCGCTCTCGAGAAAACTATTATTAGGGACGGTATTCCCCTCCCCATCCCCTGGAAAACGGAGGAGAGTATTATCGTGATGCCCATGAGGGGGTATGAGAACGCCATGATCCTAAGATAACCCGAGGCCATATCTATCACGCTTGGATCGTCGGTGAACACGCTAGCTATCCCGTCTGCACCTAGGAATATCAGCAACCCGACAATAAGGCCAAAACCGATACATAGCGTTATGGCTATTTTTGTCACCTTTTTTATGTTTGGGCAGTCCTTTGCGCCCCTGTAGAAGCCCACCATGGGTATGGTCCCGACGGACAGGCCTATTACTGGCAGTATAGCAAAGGAGTCGATCCTGAACCCGATGCCGTAGGCTGAGATTGGCAGGTCGCCGAAAGAAGACAGGATCAGATTCACCACGCCTACGGCCAGCGATAGCATCATCTGCGTTACCGCCGCCGGAGCGCCAACCTTCAGAATGTTCTTGATTATTTGCGGGGTGTAGATGAACTCTCTTGGCTTTATACCAAGATAGGTGGATTTTCTGACGAAGAAGAGATATGCAAGTATTATGACTGAAACAGCCTCTGCTATGACCGTCGCTATGGCCGCTCCTGCGATGCCCATGCCCAGCGTGTAGATGAATATCGGGTCTAGCACAATGTTAACCGCAGTGAAGACAAGGGCTATTTTCATCGGCGTTTTTGTGTCCCCCTCTGCTTGCAGGATTGCGGTCGAGGCGAACGAGAGGAAGAATATGCTGCAGCATGCGAACAATATGAATATGTAGGATCCTGCCATTTTCGTCAGCTCTGGGCTGGCTCCCTGAATCGCAGCCAACTGCTCGGAGAAAAGCACCCCTACCAGGGTGAATATGATGGCCACGATTATCGCTAACAAAAAGGCATGCAATGCGGTCTCTTCAGCCCATTTCTTGTTCTTTTCACCCAGCCTTTTGGATATGAGGGCCGTCGCACCAATGTTTATACCTGAACAAAAAGCTATCAATAGGAAGAACACGGGGAATGAAAGCTGGACGGCAGCGAGTGCCCCCGGCCCCAGGCCGCTGACGAATATGAAGTCAACGAAGTTCAGCATGGTCTGGAAGAACATGGAGACTATCGCTGGCGCCGCTAGTATCAGCAATCCCCTCCTCGGATTTGCCATGAGCTTTTCTATTCTAGTCTCCATATTGGCTGATGTTATTGTTTCCTAGGATAAAAATCCTTATCCTAAGGTTGTGGCGTGCCAGAATAACTTAGTGCAGTCTCATCTGCCTTACAGTCTTGCCTATACTCACAGTATTTGCATTTCCAGGAGTTCTTGTCGCCTACCGGAATGGCCGGCCTTTGGCCAAGCCAGAACTCCTCACAGAACTTGCAGTCCCGCCAGAACTGTTCTTGCCTGAATCTAAACCTATCCACCCCTATGCCCTTCCTTGTTTTTTGGTGCTCGTACTTGACCTGAAGCTCCTCGTCTACTATTGGCAGTTTAAGGAAAAGGGAAAAGGCCTCTTCTGCAGCCTTTGCTATGTTCGGTTCTATCCTTTGTTTTATTACCTTGTGCTGGATTACAAAATCTTCAGAAACCTCACTGTCGGGGCCAAAACCATAATGTCCAAGGAGGTCATCGACAGTATACTCCTCTTGGGAGATCGAGTCGAACAGCTCTTTGTAGAGCATGAGCTGGAACCTTGTGCACTTACATTGCGCCAGTCGCGGCATTGTGGGGGATTTTCTCGTTTTCGTGTCCGTTACTATGAGCCTTCCCCCCTCCATGCGCGCCTCGTCCGCCACGCCGACGACTTTTAAGGACCCTATCCTGCCCCATAGGGGTATCTCGCGCGCGATCCCGCCCTCCAGCAAGCTCCTTAGACCGATCTGGGAGTTATGGAGCTTAAGGGAGACATGGTCCTCTCGGGTCCTTGGGAAGACTTCTACCAGCTCATACAGCTCCTCCTCTTTCTCTTCATGGATCTCCCCCCCAGCCTTCATCTCCTTGGTCCTGACTCTGGGCCTTTCGAAGCTGAATTCAAGCTGTTTCTCGCACCATAGCTGCGCGCTCAGATCCGTGACCTTAATCCCCCATGGCCTGTATCTCACGGGCTCCACGCTTTTCCTAGAGGTTTGAGGAATTAAAAGGTATCATGGGCATGTTAGCACTGAACTTCAAAATAGCCTTCTCCGCCCCTGGCGTTTTTTTCTCCTTTCAATTTTTTTCTGGTTTACGAGTATTCTTACTCGCTCTGGATCTCTGCAACCGGCCATTATCCTATCCACCGCTTCCCTAGTTGCTCCGCCGTGGCTGCGCCTCAGGTCATCGACTACCCCCGACCTTGTGTCCACGGGCATTTGTGCATTTAAGAGCCCTATATACGCTTTTATGCCGCCCTCCCTGGAGCGTTCGTCTCTTAGGGCCGTACGCAGATGCTTTGAGAGGCTCTCTGCATGCTTTGGTGAATAAGCCGCTATCATGCTCATAGCCTTTGCGGCCTCTTCTGCTCTCCACGGGTCAGTGAGTATTGGAGCCAAATGTTTCCCGGCCACGTCGGCATTCTCGGGCGAGTGTTTGGCTATCCCACTGAACGCTATTATGGAATTCTCACGGGTCTTTGGGTCTTCGTCCCGCAACGCAGCGGCCAGAACCCTCCCTATCTGGTATGCATGCTCGGGGCTTTTTCTGCTGGCCCTCTGGACTATCTGCACAATCGCGTCTCCTCTGTTTGCCTCCCCTAATCCTCCTGAAAGCGTCCTGGCCACCTCATAGGCGTTTTTAGGGCTGTGTTTGCTGATATCGGATAACGCCAAGATGGATGCCTTCTGTGACGTCATATCCCCAAGTGCATGGCTAAGGTTCCTAGAGACTTGGAATGCGTGTTCGGGGGAGTGTCTGCCCGCCTTCCTAAACGCCCTTACGGCCCCTAACCTGGAGTCGGGGTATACCAATGCTGGGCGTATGTTTCTAGCCACTTCAAAAGCATGGTTCGGCGAGAGGGACGCTACTTCATCGATGACCCTAACTGCATTCCGCATACGCTGTGACTCCCTCAAGGAGGGTATAAGATTTTTTGTGATCATATATGCGTGTTCGGGGGATATTGATGCCACAGCCCGGTAGGCATTTGCCACCTCCTCGATTTTCTTGGGCTTTCTAAGTTCAGGTGCCAAGTGCCTTGATATGGTGCCCACATACCCCCTGTCTATCATGGCAAGTTCCCCTAGGGACATTATAGCCATCGCACTTCGATTCCTGCCCTCACTAAGGGATTTTATGAGGCCCCTCGAAACCGCGTCTATATTGCCCAAATGGACGCCCTCCTTTAGAATCTCTTCCCTATCAGCGCGCCTCAGACTCGCGTCCATGAGCTGTTCCACTATGCGCTTTGGGTGGATTGGCATTTTATTATCTTATTTTTCAAAGCTGAAAAAGGTATTTTTCCCTTTCCCCGCGTTAATAATCCCAAATTGGGCCGGTTTTTTATCCCCAATTCTTTTGGATAACAGATGGATTCAAGGATTGAAGAGCTTGAGAAACTGGCCAAGAGAAGCAGGCAGGCTGGAGAACATACTAGGGCGGCACAATACTGGCATGAGATAGCCTGGCTTTACAAGAAGGCAGGTCGTCATGAGCAGGCAGGCAGCGCATACATGAGGGAATTCGAGCTGCGTGTCGGTTCTGCAGGCACTGCGGATTTAAAAAAAACCGATTTAAAACTTTTGAGACGACAGGCCGATGCACTAATGAATGCAGGGAGGGCATTCATGCGCGCAAGATGCTCCTATCCGAGTGTGGGATCGGCCATAAAAGCAGCTGAGAGATACAAATTCCTAGGTGAACCTAAACTCGAGAGAAAAGCCCTTACAATCGAGGCAAAGGGCCGTGTCAGGATGGCTAAGGAACACACGGACGCGGAATTAAAAGGACTGGAGTATAAACTTGCCCTTGAGGCGCATACAAAGGCCGGCAACAAGGTCAGGGCATGGTGGCTGAGAAAAACCAGGAGGAAACATATGGAGTATACTAAAAGGCAACAACGCCCATATTAACCATTTTATTCCATATCGCTTCTAAATACGAAGAGGTCTTTTTCTGATGAAAATAATAGTGGGGGTCACAGGAGCTTCCGGAGTCATACTCGCAAAAAGGCTGTTAGAGGTCCTTAAGCAGAGGAGGATAGAGACGCATCTGGTCATAACTGAGGAGGCTGAGCTGATAATCAAGCATGAGCTTGGAAAGGACGACCCCTCCAGACTCGCAACATACACCCACCCCCCCCAGGACTTCTATGCCACAATATCCAGCGGGTCATTCAAGGTGGACGGGATGGTAGTAGTCCCGTGCTCGATGAAGACCGTGGGCGCCATAGCCAATGGGATATCCCATAACCTACTGGTACGCGCGGCTGATGTATGCCTAAAACAGGACAGGAAGCTTGTGCTTGTACCCCGGGAGACGCCCCTTAGCTTGGTCCATCTACGGAATCTTGTGGCTGTAAAGGAGGCCGGAGCCATAATATTGCCGCCCATAATGGCCTTTTACCCGAAGCCGAAAGACATAAACGATATGGTGGATTTTGTTGTCGGCAAGATCTTAGACTCGTTAGGGATTGATAATGATATGTACAGGAGGTGGGGAGGGTGATAACAATCCTAAAACTTGGCGGAAGTGTGATAACCGATAAGAACAAGCCGTTTACCGTCCGGAGGGATGCGATAAGACGGCTCGTAGTGGAGATAAAGGACGCAATGGCAAAGAATCCTGGGTTAAGGCTTATAGTGGGGAACGGTGGCGGTTCTTTCCCACACATGCCTGCAGAGGAGGGCAAGCTTAAAGACGGCATAGTCGCGGACTGGCAATACGAATTCCTTGCAAAAACACAACTTGCAGCAAAAAAACTGAATATGGTCCTTCAGGAGGAGTTTTTGGCGCAGGGTATCCCCTCCTTCTCATTACAACCCTCGAGTTTGGGCATCACAATAGAAGACCGAGTGGCTAAGATTGCCACAGCGCAGATTGAAGAACTCCTGAAAAGCCGGGTCATACCCCTGGTATACGGGGATGTTTTTATCGATACCAAGAAGGGCTGTAGCATAGTCTCAACTGAGACCCTGATCTTGGAATTGGCGAAGGAGATGAAAATCGACAGGGTGATTGTAGGGACAAATGTAGACGGCGTTTTGGGCAGGAAGGAGAAGGCCGTAAAAGAGGTGACGCCTTCAAACATCTCCAAGCTCGATAAGTTCATGGGCGGTTCTGGGAGCACTGATGTCACTGGCGGGATGAAGCATAAGGTAGAGACGATGATGGTCGTAGCCAGGTTTGTCCCTGAAGTCAGGATAGTCAACGCCCTCAAACCGGGTTACATAAACAGGACCCTGCTTGGGGAGCCCCTAGGGACAAGGATAGTCTACAATGACTGAGTACTATGACCTGCATATCGCCGCAGACGAAAAGGATTTGAAAAGAACAGTTGAAATCTCCAAGAGGCTCGGCTGGTCCGGTCTCGCTATAATAAAGAAGACCCACGATTTAAGCGATTTCCTTAAATTTAAGGAACGTTTGTCAGGCTTGGGTGCAGGCATAAAAATCCTTGCGGGAGTGGAATTATATCCAACAAACCTTAATTCCATCCAACAGGAGATAAGAAAATTTCGCAGGGATGCAGATGTCATATTTGTCTCAGGCGATGATTCTATCACCAGAGCGGCAAGCGATTGCTGGGAACTCGATTGCATCTCCTCCCCCATAAATATCCAACAAAAGGATTTTATGAAGCAAAGGAACAGCGGTATCGATTATGCGATAGCGAAGTCTTGCGCCGAAAAGGGCATAGCCATAGAAATCCGGTTTTCAGACGTGTTAAGATACTACGGCAAACTTGGTTCAGAGCTTATGGCCCGGATAAAGCAGAACATTGATATATGCAATGATACAAGAGCTCCCTTGCTGTTGACTTCAGGCGCCAAGGACCCATTTGAGCTCAGGTCGCCCTTGGAACTCCTGGGCTTTGGCAGGTTCTTGGGAATGTCGAAATACTCACTGTCAGAAGCACCCAGAAACATCTTGGAGCGGACAAATGGAAGAAAAGACCCAAACGTAATCCTTAAGGGCCTGAGGGTTCAAGACTGGGGCGATATAAAACTAAAGGAGAAGAGGTTATATGGCTGGTATTAGAAAATGATCCTGGTAACCGGCGGCAATGGCCGCATAGGCAGGGAGCTTGTGAAGTCTTTGTTGCTGAGGGGGCAAGAGGTCTTGGTATTGGATGCAAGGATTGATCCCAGGTCAGATAGAGTCAAGCAGATACAGTCAGACCTGACCGACTTGGAGAAACTAGACTACTTCATGCAGGGTGTCAAGATAGTCTACCATCTGGCGGCCTCAATAGACTACAAGGCATCCAAGAAGGAATTGTACAAAAAGAACGTCGAAACCACAAAAAACCTGATTAATGCGGCCCTGAAGAATAATGTCCAACAATTTGTTTTTATGAGCACCACCTCTGTCTATGGGGACTCAAAGACTTCCGAGCCATTTGATGAACAGTCTGCAACCAAACCCTACTCGAACTATGGTTGGTCGAAATTACAATGTGAGGACCTGATAGCCAAAAGCGGCATACCCTATACAATCCTACGTTCGAGCCAGGTATTTGGCCCCCAGTTTGAACAGGGCTATGCAACAGTGCTCAAATACCTGAAACAAGGGAAAATGAAGATATTGGGCAAAGGTGACAACGCCATACCCCTGGTACAAATCAATGACCTCATCCAGGCCCTGTTGCTGGTGGGGGGTAATCCAAATGCAATAAATCAGCTCTTCAATGTGGACGGTGGATACAATAAGACCCAGATGGACTTTTTGACAATTGCATCCAACGCATTGGGAGTTCCGCTCCCCAAGGACCATGTCAATCCTGGGCTGGCGAGGTTCTTATCCAAATTCGGTGCTAAAAGCTCCCTCGAGGAGTATGTAGATAAACTCTCAAGGAACCGCCCCATTTACATAGAAAAAATAAGGGGCATAGGCTTTCAACCAAAAGTTGGCTTGGAAACCGGGATTAAGGAGGTTGTTTCTGTGTTTAAGGGGCGTGGTTTGATATGAATCCGATAGGGGTTGAGATAAAGACTGACAAAACGAAATACAAACTTGGCGAGCCCATTGAAATAACTTATGTGGTGCGCAATAACGGCAAAAAACCAGTAGTCTTTTTTGATAGGCCTTTTTTGACCACCAAATCAGAGGACGGCCAGGATTTGACCCTTCTCACCCCCGCCATGACCCCGCGTTCGATGAATCTTTGTTTCAGGGCCGATTGGCGTGAGTCCAAAAACGAGTATGTGAGGATTGGCCCAGGAGAAAGGATAGAGCATAGCTATGATTACACGTTCTACCCCAACAAAATACCCCCTAAGATCATCTATGTTCAATACGATGTTACACGCAAGGATTCTGACAACTTCTATTACGACTTCCAGAAAGAGGGTATTGCAGCCATTACGACGCCAAAAATCAAGGCCTGGACCGGGACAGTAACGTCAAACAGTGTCAAGGTCGAGATAATCAAATGAACTACGACTTCGAAATCGACCGGGTTTGTGAAGAAATCAGAAAAACAAAGGCCAAGAGTGTGGGCCTACAGTTCCCAGAGGGTCTCAAGACAAAAGCACTTGATGTCGCCAGGGAAATTGAGAGAAGATGTAGTGTAACCACCTTCATATTCGCCGATCCTTGCTACGGCGCCTGTGACACGAAGGAGCCAGAGGCCAAGAGGCTAGGTATTGATCTAATAATCCATTTCGGGCATGACGAGTTCTAACGATTCATCCCGACAATTTTTTTGATAAAGCTCTAGAGTAATATGCGATTAATACCTTAATTTTTCACCTAATACCGTACCGTTTTAATATCCATACATTTAAATTCCCCATTATGAGGCTCGAGTTAATAAACATTAGCGACCTTAAACCCCACGAGAGATTCACAGAGGGGCGGCTGAGGGCGGTAATGGGGGATTTGACTAGGCCGGGTGTCCTCTGGTACCCAATACTGGTCGACGACAAGGACTTGATAATCCTGGACGGCCATCACAGGGTCGAGGCCTTCAAGAGGATGGGTTTCACAAAGATCCGCGCGCTTCTTGTAGACTATTCTGACCCAAAAATAGAGGTTTATCCACGAAGGAGGGACATACCGATAACAAAAGAGCTTATCATCGAAACGGTCGGGAGGGGCGAGATCTTTCCCCATAAGACGACACGCCATAAGTGGCCCGGAAGGACAAAAAAGATAAATGAGTCGCTCGAGGATTTTAGATGACTGACCTTAGTTGATTTTTATTTGCTCTGTGGTTATAGTAAAGCTATACCAAAATGTACTGTTCCAAATGTGGGACCCAGATCCCAGACGGAACGAGGTTCTGTAGCAACTGTGGCGCGCAAATAATACAGCAGACTTCTACGCCCCCCCAACCGGTTCCTCAGCCAGTAGCCCCCGTCTACCAGCCAATGCCACAACAGCCGGTCTATTCGCAACAGCCTTCAGCTGGTGGCTCAAAAACGACATTAATAGTAGCCCTGGCGGCCATTATCGTGATAGTCATAGTGGTCGTGGCAGCCGTTGTTTTGATGGGTGGCGGCGGTGTCTCTGGACCCACGGATTCCATAGTGTGCGACGCTAGAATGAGCGGCAGCTCCCAAGGCGTGCCGATGCAGATGACAGCGACTACCAAGATCAAGAAGCCGGACAAGATGAGACTTGAGGCAAGCGGCTCGGTCATGGGAATGTCAGTTCAGCTCGAGATGAGGCTGGAAGGGAATACGATGTACATGTACGACCCGACAGGCATGTATGGCGGCAGTTCGGGCAACACATGGATAAAAATAAACGCCCAAGAGGCTGATTCCACGGGCATTTTGGACACTGCATGGGCCCAAATAGGGGACAAGACGCCTGAACAGCTGGAAGCAGAGATGAGGTCCAGCATGGGCGACAACATGGGTGTTGCACCAGATGTATCCTGCAGATATGTAGCCAGCATACCCGACAGCGAGTTCCGGCTTCCGCCAGGGGCTTCCGTAATGGAATACTAAGGGCAGTATCTAAGCATTCAGTTCTATGATGTCACCATCCTGCAACACATGCTCCCTCCCCACTCTTTGCCCCCCATACCGCGCGCTTTTGCCCCACACACGCGCATACTTGAGCTTCTTCGCGAAGTCGGAGTGGATCCTCATGGCAGCATCCAATATAGTGCTGCCCTTTGGTATCACGAGAGGGTCGCTGTCCGGCGAGGTGACGGTATAAACACACATAAGCCCGCATATGTTCCAGAGCTCTTGCTTCAGCCTTTCTATGTTTCTCTTTTGCTTCGCCGATATGGGTATCACAACGAAACCATGGTCCCTTCTTATCTTGTTGGCCAGCTTTTGAGTCTCTTTCTCGTCCCACAAGTCCGTCTTGTTCAGGACAACCAGGGCCTTTTTCCACACAACGCTCTTGTCTATGGCGTCTATGAAGTCCTCCAGGCCCATCTTCCTGTTAATCCTCACAGAGGCGTTCAATATGCTAAAATCCCTCAGGCTCTCGACAGCATCCTCCAAGTCACACATCAGCAGGTGCTCCCCCAGTATCTCTATGCCCCCACTGTCCTTTTTGTATATCTTCACATCAGGTTTCTCTTTGTTTAGCCTTAGTCCGGCCATGCTAAACTCACGCAGGAGCCTTTCTAGCCTCTCTAACGGCCTATCCCTCACATCGAGCATGATCATCAGCACATCGCTGTTTCTGATGACTGTAAGGAACCTTTTGCCCATCCCCTTGTCCTCACTGGCCCCGGATATCAATCCAGGCAGGTCCACGATCTGAAGTCTCACATTGTGCATGGGCATCATGCCCACTATGGGCTCAAGGGTCGTGAAGGCATAATCAGCCACTTTAGAGTCTGCGTTCGTAATCTCACATAGTAAGGAAGACTTACCTACGTTCGGGAACCCGACCACCACGATCTGGGCAGCCCCCTCTTTTTTCACGTTTATATCCCTTCCGCTACCCCCGCTCTTACCTCTCTTTTCCGCACTCTCACGCAGGAGGGCCAGCTTTCGCCTCAGTTTACCCCTCTCCTTTTCGGTCCCCTTGTGCTTGGGTATCACACCCAGGTATTCCTCTAGGTACCTAATCCTCTCTTCGTCATTCTTAGCACTCACATAGCGCTCATAGGCATCCATGGTCCTGGACGGCATATTCGGGGACATCTTATCTCATGAACTCTCACATTGGAGTAGTACTACTTTTTGGTGGCGAAATTAAAAAATCCGAAAAATCCGTATGCAAATTAATAACATGTTATTAAAAAACTTTAATTAAAAACATTTTATTTAACTATTAGTTTATAACATCCTTTTTATTAAAAATTTAATTAAACAACATTAATTAAAAACATATAGTCTAAAACATATAATTATTAAATCTTTATAAAAAAAGGTTTTTAAATAGTGTATCACTAAATATACAGCAAAAATGGAGGAAACTGACGATCTTCTGAGCTTCTTTATGCAGGATAAGCCTGTAAAGATCCTTCTTGAGACGCAAAAGAACGGAAAGACCTATCCAGCCGATATTTCTAAGGCTCTTGCTGCAACTTATTCGCATATCGTGAGGGTCATACAGAAGCTCGAGGAAATGGGGCTTATAACATCGGAGAAACAGGGCCGCACCAAGTATATCACGCTCACTGAGTCAGGCCAGAACGTGGCCCACCATCTGAGCGGCCTGGAGATGGCCCTCAAACGGCTCGAAGAGAGTAAGAAAAAGGGTGGCAAAGAACAGGAGAAATTGCCTGTAAAAGAGGAAAAATAGGGGTATTAAAAAGCATCAGAATTCTGATGCATTACACAACTCTTTCGGCCTTTAAAATTCAGTTGAGCTCAGGAAGGCTGTTTTGCTATCTATATTAATATATAATGGGGGTTGTTCGAGCGGGGTATATAAAAGCCTCAAATTTTTGAGGCATAACCTGCTTGGAGCACTTAGCGATATATCTTGATTGCCTCAGAAACTTGATGTGTCACCAAAAAAGCCAAAAATGTACGACTGGCATAAGGCTTATGAATCCCAGGATTTGAGGGATATAGTCGACCTATTTCTTGAAAGTAAGTTGAGGAAGGATGCGGGTTTGAAGATCCTAGAGTTTCTGTTAAAAAAACCCAACAGTAGGCGCGGTTTGATAATCGAAGTCATGAAAAAAGAGGGTTTTGCGAAGGCCACTGTCGAGCGCACTCTCAAGGACATGGAACAGCTGGGGCTCGTCTCTAGCGAGGGAAAATACCTTCGAACAGGCCGTTATATGGTCAACTTAAG
>JAFGQM010000083.1 GCA_016935655.1 Candidatus Altarchaeota archaeon
CTCCATGCCCTCTACCTGTTGCCTTTTTGTCTCAAAGAAATAATCAGTCAGTTCGATAGCGCCTATCGTTATCGGATGCGCCACATCTAGGAGATTGAATATAGGCTTGTACTCGCCCACGAATTTCTTCACAGGCTCATCGTCAAAGATGGTCGTGTTCTGGACTCCGTGGCTGGTTATGAAGCCGTCTTGGCATACCATCGCTGGGACCATAACGTCGTGGTCCTCACAGATCCTCACGGCCATAAGCGTGTTCTCATATGCCTCTTGTGCATCTTCTGCATAGATCTGTATCCAGCCTGAATCCCTGCAGGGCATGGTGTCTGAATGGTCACAGTGGATGTTGATCGGGGCGGATATGGAGCGGTTGGATATTGGCATTACTATAGGCAGCCTCAGACCAGAGGCCACGTTCACTGCCTCGAACATGAGCGCCAGGCCCACAGAACTTGTAGCAGTCATTGAGCGCGCGCCGGCGGCAGCTGCGCCTATCACAGCGCTCATGGCAGAGTGCTCTGACTCCACGGTTATGAGCTCGCTGGTGACCAGGCCGTTGGCGTAGAACTCGGCGAACTTCTCCATTATCGGAGTCTGGGGCGTGATGGGATAAGCAGCGACTACATCCGGGTCTATCTGCCTCATCGCCTCTGCGACTGCCTCAGCCCCTGTTATGGGTTTCACCTTGCTCATTTGAACGTGCTCTCCTCTTTCATGTCTATACATTTCACAGGGCAGATGGCGGCGCAGACGCCGCAGCCCTTACAGTAATCAAAATTCGTCTCAACCCTTTTCCCACCATCGGCCTTTATGGCCATATCCGGGCAGAAGACCACACACTGCATGCAGTGGATGCACTTCGACTCGTTCCATACAGGCCTGAAGGCCCTCCACGCGCCTGTCTTCGTCTCCAAGGCCGAGCCTGGGGTCGTCAGCACCCCTCCTATGGGTATGTCCTTCCAGCCCTTTTTCTCAGCCATTATCTTACCTCGTTGTATGCCCTCCTGACAGACTCTATGTTAGCTTGAGTCTTCTCCTCGCCTATCTTCTTAAGGAACTTGGCCTTTATCCGGTCCTCTATGCTCGCTATTGGGACTACCCCCGTGACCTTGGCGAAGGCTCCAAGTATTGGCGTGTTAGGCCTGTTCGCACCCAGGACATCTATGGATATCTTGGTCGCATCGACTGTGTAAACCTTACCTTCAAAATTGAGCTCCTTCTTTATCTCCTCTGGAGTTTTGGTCGTGTTTACCACTAATATCCCCTCTTCTTCAAGGCCTTCAGTTACATTTATGACCTCGGGGAGTGTAGGATCGATTACTAGAACGACATCAGGGTGCCTTATCGGCTGGTAGAGGCGTATTTTTTCATCAGAGATGCGCACATAAGAGTTCACTGGCGCGCCTGTCCTCTCAGGGCCGTAGTCTGGGAATGCCTGTATCTGCTTTCCGTCCTTCATGGCCGCCTCTGCTATAAATTGGGCAGCGGTCTTACCGCCCTGCCCACCTCTTCCGTGTATCCGAATCTCAAAAACGTCTTTTTTCATGAGAATGAAAGAATCTAATTTTAGGAGATGTGTAATAAAAACGTTATTTTATCATCCCCGTCTTGGCAAGCTGCACCTCGATCTTCTTAATCTTGGGTATCGATATCAGCTTTTCCTTTATCTCGTCGAAGATGTTCTCAGCATAGTGGTAGTTGGGCGGCAGCTCCACTAGCACCTCTATAGTGTCGCCTTTTATTAGTACGTCCTTGACCATGTTTAAGGAGACTATGTCCCTGCCTCTGTCAGGGTCCATCACATGCCGCAGCCTGTCCTTCACGTTCTCCTCGTTAGCCTCTTCTTTCACATCAATCAGCCCGTGCTTCTCCTCATAGTTCTTTATGGCGCTGTGGAGGACGACAGTCGCCAGGACTGCACAGTGCATCTTTATTGTGGGCAGGCCTCCGAGGGCCTCCGCAATTTCCTGGAACTTTATTCCCTTCGCTTCCTTGAGCGTCTTGCCCTTCGCCAACTCAGTCAAAACAGAACACGTAGCTATGTTGGATGCACAGCCGTAGGATTTGAATTTTATGTCTTTTATCTTGAGGGTCTTCGGGTCGACTTTTAGGTACATGGTGACCATGTCCCCGCAGGCCAGGCTGCCTTCAGTCGACTTTGTATCTGCATCCTTTATCTCCCCAACGTTCCTCGGGTTCTTGAAGTGCTCGATTACTTTCTCGGTGTACATCACTTGCCTCCTTTTATCTCGGTCAGAGGGCTTATCTCCCTGAGCTTTTCCACTACCTTCTTGATTTGTTTTATTGTGTAATCCATCTCCTCTTGAGTGTTATACTTGCTTAGACTCAGCCTCATAGAGCCGTGTGCGTCTCCATGGGTAAGCCCGAGGGCCATTATGACGTGGCTGGGCATCAGCTCCTGGCTGAAGCATGCCGAGCCCGTGGTAACTGCGATGCCGCGCATGTCCAGATGCAGCAAAAGGGACTCGCCCTCCACGTACCTAAAGGTGATATTGACGTTGTTGCAGAGCCTTTTGCCCCCCCTTGGTCCGTTCAGCCTCGTTTCCTCGACCTTCAGCAGGCCTTCTATCAGGCGGTCCCTCAGTCCAGCCATCCCTTTGTTTTCCTTTTCGTCAAAGATCTCGACAGCCTTCCCGAAGCCCACGATGCCCGGTATGTCCTCTGTCCCGGGCCTTAGTCCCTTCTCCTGGTAGCCACCGAATATTATGGGGTCTATCCTGATGCCGTCCCTGGCGTACAGCGCGCCGACGCCCTTTGGGCCGTGTATCAGGTCTGCTGCTATCGTGAGCAGGTCTATGTTCATGGCCTTGACATCAATAGGATTTCTCAAAAACGAGTGGGATGCATCTGTATGGAACAATAAGCCTTTCTCCCTGCACATCTTCCCGATTGCGGCGATGTTTTGTATGGTCCCTATCTCATGGTTCGCGTGCGCTATGGAGACCAGGGCTGTTTTATCCGTTATGGACTTTTTCAATTGGTTTAAGTCTATGAAACCCTCTTTATCGACATCGAGATAGGTTACACTACACCCCCTCTTTTTTTCAAAAAATTTAAAAACATTCAACACCGACTGGTGCTCTACCTTGGAGGTTATCAGGTGGCTGCAGCCCTTGGCGGAGGCCACTCCCTGGATGGCAATGTTGTTGCCCTCTGTCGAACCAGACGTGAATATGATCTCTTTCGGCCCGGCATTTATCCTCTTGGCTATGATAGCTCGCGCATCCTCTATGGCGTTGCGCGCCTTGACGCCAAAACTGTTGCCGAACTCTGAGCTGGCTACGCCGTACTCCTCCAGTTCGTATTTCTCCATGGCCTTGACCACTTCAGGATCCACCCGAGTGGTCGCGGCATTGTCCAGATATATCCTCTTCATCGTTAGATTTATCGGTAATAATTTATAAACCCGGGTTTAAACAAAAGGATATATTATTCAGAAACCCTCAATCCGTTTTCACGGGCGATCTCTGTAAACGCATTGGCCGTATGTTCTATCTGGTCCCATGTCAAGCCATAGACATTGAGCTTCCAGTCCTTGGTCGCACCCGGGAACGGGCCCACTACGCCCCTTTCCTTCAGTGCCTGGGTCAAGAAAAAACCTCTCCTCTTATGGGTCTGCGCCACCTTGTCAAAGCCCATGGTCTGCACCTTTGTAAGGGTGTGCTTCCTGGGCGTCTCACTCAGGATTTTGTTATCCTCAATCTTCGAGAACTCGTCACAGAAGTATTTGCTCTTCTTTATTTCCTCGTCCCAATTTTTGACCCTTTCCTTCACCTTCGGGAACGAGGCCATCATGGCTACCAAAGGGGCGCCCATGACAGTGCAGCCCAGGAGCTGGACCTCCTTGATGCCAAATTTTCTACCACTGACGTCCCCCTGCGCAGTGGTCGTGTTGAAGACCTTGTCTGCCCATTCCTTGGTGGTAGCCAGGACGCCTGTTGGCGCGGGCGCGGCCATGCTCTTGTGGCCCGAGCCCACAACGAAGTCAGCTCCTAGCTTCTTGCCGTCCACGGGCATGACACCGACTGTATAAGTACCATTGTATAAGACGGGAATCCCATACTCGTGAGCGACCTTGATTATCTCAGAAATCTCGTGTTCGTTCCCGAACTGGTAGTCAAAATGCTCCATTGCCAATAGCTTCGGTAGTTTCCCAGCATCTTTTTTTATCGCCTCGATCTTTTCCTTGGCGGCCTCAGCAGTTATAATATTATTCTCGTTCTTCGGTATCTCCCTCCACTCAGCTTTGGCCGATTCGATTGCTAGGCCTAGAGAGTAATGGCTAAGTGCGCCCATGAGGGCGATGTCGCCCTTGTCCAACAAGCCCAGTGTGACTGCCTGGAACGCCCTGCGCGCGCCCGGCATCACGCGCGCGACATCCATGTTCAGCCATTTGGCGAGTTCAGCGTAGAAATCCCCTATCGGCGGTTTCTTTATGAAGTCCAGCCTGAAGGGTTTGAGACACAGGTCACAGGTGGAGTAGCCGTCCCCGTAGGCTATGAGAGCCTTCATGGCTTCTGGAGTCAGCCTTCCAGCAGCTTGTATCGGCTGTATGTTTATGAACTCCTCTTCACGCGTCCTCATGTCAAAATCGCACCCTGCGTTCATTTAGTCTCCTCCTCTATGGCCTCCAGCGCTTTCTTAACCCTCTCCATCTTCTTCTTGAGGAGCTCCTTCTGCTCTGGAGTAAGCTTATAACCTGGTTTCGTCTCCCTCCACAGCTGCCGTATGTCCGTCAGGGCGAAGAGAGCCTCGAAGGTCTCGTCCACTATGCGCACCATTTTGTTTAATCTTATGTTTAAATATATAATCAATAAAACCTTAACTCAACATGAAACTTCCGTGTGAAATCGCCGTCTGGTACTTGTTGCCGACAATAAAGGCCGAACTTGCAAGAGAGCTTGTCAAGCGCGGCATGAGCCAAAAGCTGGTTGCTGAAAGGCTTTCCATAACCCAGGCTTCAGTCTCTCAGTACCTCTCGAAGAAACGAGGGAGGAAACTCCGCCTACCCCCGGAAGCTCAGGAGATGGTAAAGGACATTTCAGCCAAGATAATCCGAGGCGACAAGGTGATCATCGACTCATCCATTTGCAGCGTGTGTATGCTCTCTCGGAAGAAGAGAGACCTCCTCGACCCTCTTGTTGCAGTAGAATGATTTATTGAAAAGGAAAAAATAGCCCCCAGACTAACGGCTGGAGGCCCCTTATACTTTGCCTACAGTCCATTTTACTTGAACCTTGCGTTTATGTCCCTGAATACATCGTCCGGGTCATAATACCGCGCCCATTTCTCAAACTCTTCGGGCTTCCAAAGACCCATGTCTCTTTCCATGTTCGCCTCCCTTTTATTTTCAAATCGAATAGGTAGGGCATAAGACCCCCAAACCCAAACCAAGCAGGGGCCCCCATTTACCTCAATGAGTGTTAAACCATGGGGGAAGCGGCCTGGTCGCCATTGCCCTCCATGGAAGATCGGCATTTTTCGTCTCGAAGGACCCCCCGATTCCTCCTTTGCCGACACTGCCGATTTCCACCACTTGCCCCCCGTCCCATATGTGGCGAGAGCCACCTAAGACAACCTCAAGCCGCTCACTCATCTTTACCCATGGTTTTTTTGAGGATCCTTTCAAATCCTCTGAGCTCATAGACCATTTTTACCCCCCTTTGTTTAAAGCCCAAACGAGCTTTGATCATTACCCTATGAGAGCGGGGGGTGAGATTTGAACTCACCTATACCGGTGTCTTTCCTGGCAGCCTCGGCCCGGACCGTCTGCAGCCGGTTGCATAGCCACTATGCTACCCCCGCAATATTAACAATTGTTAAGTTTTATCGTAGCCATATAAAAACCTATCTTTTTTATATTATTCCAAGTAATATTCTGGCATTTTTACCCGACTCGAGGTAATTATAAGATAATCATGGCCAAAGAATCAAAGAAGCCCTCGATAGGCTTTGTCTATTCCAAGAACTTCCACGACGAGCTCGACGACGACCTAATAAAAATCTTAGAGAGGAGGATGAATGTCGTGCATCTGCCCATCGAAGAATTGGAAGACCTGTCAGCCATACAGAAGAGGGTGAAAGACTGTAAAGTAGTCTTCAACGACTCCACATTCGAGCCAATAACCTTCGAGGCCATAGAGCTCTCGAAGACCCTGGAGGAACTGGGGATGAAGGTCATAAACTCCTCCCATTCCTTCTTCTACCAGGAGGACAAGTGGATGTTTTATTTGAAATGCCTTGAGCACAGATTGCCCACGCCAAAGACGTATTTCATACCCAAGGGGAGGATCCGTAATCCGGCCTTCATAAAGGAAATCCTCGAGGAAGGGCCTTTGGTCCTCAAGGCGATATTCTCAGACAGGGGGCAATGCGTCGAGAAGGTAACAAGTTATGATAGCCTCCTCAAGAAGCTCCATAGGATTGCTGCCAAGAACCCGATTTCGCCCATCATAGCGCAGAGGTACATTCCCAGCAACCACAGGTGTTACAGGGTGACACTCATAAACCACAGGGCCGTGCAGGCAATAGTCAAGATAGGCAAGTCCTGGAAGGAGACGGGCGATCCAAAAAAGGACCACTTTAGGAAAATTAAGATGACGGGGGGGTTGAAGGAGATGTGCGAGAAGGCGTCAAGGGCCTTTGGAATGGAGCTTTGCGGATTAGATTTGATCCTGGCGAATGGAAGATGGCATATAATAGAAGCCAACAGCTCACCTGCCCTATGCTTTATTATCGGGGAAACAAAAAAGCTCATGGACCTCCTTGCTGACTACCTTTATTCGGAGTGCAGAAAGGCCTCTTAGATAATCTTGTTGTATTCGCGCCTGTACCTGGTCCTCATCTTCTGAAGATAGCCGAGATCGACATCAGCGATTATCATCCCCTCCCTGTCAAATATCTCACCGATTATCTTATGCGGCTCAGCTATGGCCGAGTAAGGGGTCAGCAAAGGGCTCTTCTCATTGTAGGCATTGGAGAAGACTACATAGACCAGATTCTCGAAGGCCCTTGTGAGGATCAATGACTGCAATATTCTCTTCTCGGCGTTTTTGTGGTCCTTCCTGTGGGACC
>JAFGQM010000084.1 GCA_016935655.1 Candidatus Altarchaeota archaeon
ACATACACGGCGGGGACGTAAGCGGGGGGCATGACGAGGCCGTAAGGCATGCGATAACCAAGTTGTCCCACATACACTTCCCGGTTACTGAGAAGAGCAGGGAGAGGATAATAAAGCTGGGCGAGGACCCGAAAAGGGTCTTCATGGTGGGCGCGCCAGGGCTGGACAGCATACTCAATAAAAGACTGATGACGAGGGAGGAGACCCTCACGAAGTTCGGGCTGGCTGAGCCTTATCTGGTGGTGGTCCAGCACCCGGTCCCGACGGAGCCGGAAAAGGCGGTCGGGCAGTTTAAGGAGACTCTAAAGGCCCTGGATGCCCTCAAAAAGCAGACTGTGATGATCTACCCGAACTCCGATGCCGGGGGGAGGGCGATAATAGGGGAGATTGAAGAATTCAAAAGGCCTTTTGTGAAGACTTTCAAGAGCCTGCCGCATGAGGACTACCTGAGCCTGTTGAAACATGCTGGAGCGCTAGTGGGCAACTCGAGCAGCGGCATCATAGAGACGCCGTCCTTCCATGTCCCGGTGGTCAACATAGGCATACGCCAGGAGGGGCGCGAAAGGGCCAATAATGTCATGGATGTCGGGCATGATGAGGATGAAATAACTGCGGCCATCAAGAAGGCTCTGTTTGACGGGGGGTTTAAGGATGTGGTAAAAAAGTGCAAAAACCCGTATGGGGAGGGCAAGGCTGGCAAGAGGATAGCCGACGTGTTGGGCAAGGTCGAGATGGGGGAAGGGTTCATACAGAAGAGATTGGCTTATTAACGCGAAGATTCAAGAAAAACAGGATGAAACGGACTAACCTCGCTGTTTTCATATCCGGAAGGGGGTCAAATCTGAAGGCCATAATAGACGCCATAGAGAGGGGTTATCTTGATAGGGTAGATCTAAAAGTCGTGGTGAGCAACAAGGGGGGGGCCATGGGCATAGAGCACGCGAAAAACGCGGGCATACCTTATCACATAATAGAGCGCGGCGATATGACGAAAGAGGAGCATGACGAGAAGGTCATGCAGGCGATCGAAGAGTATGGCATAAACTTGATATGCCTGGCGGGCTACATGCAGGTGCTCCAGACAAAGTTCGTGAGAAGATATAGGTGGGGGATGATGAATATACACCCATCGCTTCTTCCCGCCTTCGGCGGGGGCATACACGCACAAAGGGACGCTCTGGAATACGGGGCCAAGATCTCAGGCTGCACTGTGCATTTCATCGACGAAGGAATAGACACCGGGCCCATAATAATCCAGGCAGCGGTCCCGGTAAAGGACTCCGATACTGAAGAGACTTTGGCCGCCAGGATACTCGAGCATGAGCATATAATCTACCCGAAGGCCATAAAGCTCTTCTCGGAGGGCAGGCTGAAGATAGAGGGCAGGAAGGTGAAGGTGGAGGGCGAGGTGAAGGCCGGCGCCATAGAGGACGCACGGTACCATATGAAAAGGATCGGGGTTTCAAAGGAGGCCGTAGATGGCCTGTCAAAGAAGGCCGGCGGGTACTCGATACTCGTGGAGAACGTGATGCCAAGGGAGGCGATGGTCCTCAAGCAGGAGATGCTCTCGCGAGGCGGGGACTGTGCAGTCCCGAAGGACTGCATTTTGAACAACCTTGTATTCACCGATGTCATACTCCTCGGTTCATCAAAGCAGTTCAAGGATCTTGCGGTTTCCTTAAAAAAGCAGGCGTTCGACCTGCCCAAGGCCGGAGCTGCTATAGAGAGGGTGATAAGATGAGAATACTTTTCATGGGGCACCAGAAGTGGGGCTGTCTGGCGCTGGAGGCGCTTTTGAAGAAGGGGCACAAGATAGTGGGGGTTGTGACAGAGAGGGACTCCTTCGACGACGCGAGCTACAAGGCCCTTGCGGAATACGGCTGCTATGACTCGCTCAAGGAATTCGCAAAGAAGCAGGGCCTGCAGGTGTACCAGCCGGATGACGCCAACGATGCCAAGTTCATAAAGGTCGTTGACGGGCTTGCCCCCGAGCTGATAGTCATCGTCTCATACCACACCATAATAAAAAAGCAGCTAATTGAGAAATATCGGATAATAAACGCTCATGGTGCTCCGCTGCCACACTACAGGGGAAGGGCACCCATAAACTGGGCGATAATAAACGGGGAGCAGAAGACCGGTGTCACTGTGCACTTCATCGACGAGGGTGTGGACACCGGCCCGATAATCCTGCAGGAGATGGTGGGCATAGGTGAGAACGAGGCAGCCATAGAGGTCATGAGGAAGACCCTGCCTCTGTATGGGAAGCTTGTGGTAGAAGCGGTGGACAGGATTGAAAAAGGCACAGTGAAGAGGACCCCCCAGGACCCCTACAGCGGGACCTACTTCCCGAAAAGGACTGCCGAGGACGGTCTGATAGATTGGGGTTGGGACACGCAGGACCTGCACAACTGGATACGCGCCCTGACAAGGCCTTACCCCGGAGCATTCACCTTGTACAGGGGCAGGAAACTGTTTGTCTGGGAATCGGAGATTCCAAAGGAAAAAAAGAGGGTTTCACCGATCCCTGGAATCGTCTTTGGCAGGACCAAGGAGGGCGGGATAAAAGTCAGCACCCGGGATTCTTTCATAATACTGAAAAGCGCGCAGATAGAGGGTGAAGAGGAGAAGGCGCCGGCAGAGAGTGTGAAGATCGGCGACTACCTAAGATGAGAATGGAAATACCGATGTCTAGACCGATGATAACGCAAGAAGACATAGACGAGGTGATGTCGGTGCTAAAGACCCCCTTCCTGAGCATGGGGCCGAAGACTGACCGGTTCGAGAAGGGGTTCGCCGAGTACATAGGGACGAAGTATGGTGTGGCTGTGAATGCGGGGACTTCGGCCCTGCATATAGCCATCAGGGCGCTGGACTTGAAGCCCGGGGAGGAGGTGATAACGACGCCGTTCAGCTTCATAGCATCCTCGAACTGCATTTTGTATGAGGGAGGGAAGCCTGTTTTTGTGGATATAGATCCCAAAACACTCAACATAGACCCCAGTGGGATAAGCGAGGCGATAACTGATAAAACAAAAGCGATTCTCCCTGTGCACGCCTTCGGGCAGCCCTGTGATATGAAAGCCGTAATGGAGATCGCCGAGGACCATGGTCTCAAGGTGATCGAGGATGCATGCGAGTCTGTGGGGGCCGAGTATCTCGGGAAAAAGGCGGGGACTTTTGGTCTATGCTCTACATTCGCCTTCTATCCCAACAAACAGATGACCACTGGGGAGGGGGGGCTATTACTCACTGATGACGAAGACGTCTACCGGCTCGCGCGGAGCCTGAGGAACCAGGGGAGGTCCGAGAACTCACAGTGGCTGGAGCATGAAAGGCTGGGCTACAACTACAGGATGGACGAGATGAGCGCCGCCCTGGGCCTAAGCCAGCTGAGGCGGATCGACAAGATCCTTGCGATGCGGCAGAAGGTAGCCGAGGGGTACACGAAGCTGCTTTCCGCTGCAGGTGGTGTCCAAACGCCTGTCATAGACAAGAGGGTCAACAAGATGAGCTGGTTTGTCTATGTGGCGAGGGTGAGCCCGGGAATGAGGAACAAGCTCATGGATGAACTCGCCAAGAGGGGCGTGCCGTCAAAGCCCTATTTCACCACGATCCATTTACAGCCTTTCTACAGAAAACTATTCGGGTTCAAGGAGGGCGACTTCCCGGTCTGCGAGGAGGCGAGCAGGAGCTGTATCGCTCTGCCCTTCTTCTCGGAGATGAGCGAGGATGAAGTCATTTATGTGTGTGAGCAGGTAAAAGAAATCATGAGAGGTTAAGATGAAAGACACCTTCAAGGGAAAGGACATACTCGTAACAGGCGGGGCGGGTTCGATAGGCTCCGAGATAGTGAGGCAGTTGCTGGACTATGATGTCAAAAGGGTGAGGGTCCTGGACAACAGCGAAAGCGGGCTGTTCCACCTGGAGGAGGAGCTGTGCAGCTCCGGGAAGGATTACAATAAAGCCAGGTACTTCGTAGGGGACGTCCGCGACCTCCACCGGATAAGGCTGGCCATCGAGGGTGTGGACATAGTGTTCCATGCAGCTGCGTTGAAACATGTACCGCTGTGCGAGTACAACCCCTATGAAGCTGTAAAGACGAACGTCCTGGGGACCGAGAATGTCCTGGAGGCTGCGCGCGACGAGGGCGTGGAGAAGCTCATCACTATAAGCACGGACAAGGCTGTCAACCCCATAAACACCATGGGCGCCACAAAGCTGCTGGCCGAGAAGATAACTTTGAATGCAGGCTTCGGCGAGTTCAAGACCATGTTCAGCTGCGTCAGGTTCGGGAATGTTCTGAACAGTGATGGTTCGGTGATACCCATATTCAAACGCCAGATAGCCAAGGGCGGGCCCGTCACTATAACCGCAGACAATATGACGCGCTTCTTCATGTCCATGTCTGATGCTGTAAGCCTGGTGCTGAAGGCCACCGAGGTAATGAAGGGCCGGGAGATATTCATACTGAAGATGAACGCCATAAGGATAACCGACCTGGCCGAGGCCATGATAGAGATAATGGCACCGAAATTCGGTCATAAACCAAGGGACATCAAGATGACCAAGATAGGGAAGAGGCCCGGCGAGAAGCTGTATGAGGAGCTCCTGACCGAGGAGGAGATAAAGCACGTGGAGGAGAAGGAGGACATGTACGTCCTGAGGCCAGGCAGGACCGTGCCGGGGGAGGTAATCTCAGATTATGAGGGCAAACCGGGCATACCGGAGTATAATTCAAAGACTGTGAAGAAGCTGGGCAAGGACGAGATAAAGAAGGTGTTGGAGAGGGAGCTAAAAGAGTACTGATCAGTCTAGTATAACCTCTTGTCTCTTTATCAGGCTTTTGAAAAATTTCAGTTCGGTTTTCTTGAAGGCTTTTAGCAGGAAGAGGACCCCAAAGTATATCCCTGCGCCAAGCAGCACCGCCAGGACTATGTTGACCCAACCCTTCGGCGCTATGAAATAAAGAATAATGCCCATCAGGGAGGCTGCTGCAATGGACTTTGAGAGGAAGACAGGGTCTATGGAAATCTTTATGTATGGGGCCGAGAGTATTGAAGCTGCAATGAATTGTCCGGTGAAGCAGATGAGGGTCGCTATTGCTGAACCTACAATTCCCAGTACGGGGACTAAAAGGATGTTCAAAAAGATGTTTGCTATGGCTGCGACGATAACAAGGCTAGCCGACCAAGTAGTCCTTTTTATCAAGAATAATACACTCACGTTTATGAGATAGAGCCCATACATTATATTTGACAGAGCTACTATAGTGGTGATGGCCATCGAGCCGTCGACGAACTCCGCGGTTGTAAGGGAGCGTATTATTACGGGTGACAAAATTGCCAGGCCTATTGTCGCCGGTATCGAGAACATGAGGAAGTATTTCATGCTGTAGCTGAGGTAGTTCTTGACCTGGTGCATTTTCGATTCATCATATGCCTTGGAAAGGGGGGCGAGTAAAGCGGTGTCTATGGCATGCAGGAAAAAGAGAAGGACGTTGGCAAGGTTGTATGCCACCGAATAGATGCCTACTGCGACTGAGCTCATCATAAAACCTATGACGTATCTGTCCCCCACATTCAAGATAGAGATTGAAAGAGAACCCAAGACTAGGGGTAAACCAAACTTTAGGTATGGGCCCACGATCATAAGATTAGGTCTTGCTAGACCTATATCTTTCAGTATCAAGATGAGGGAGATTATTATGAGTATGATTTTTGTTATAATGAATGCGTAGATTACATGCAAGAGGCCATATCCCATTAGTAAAAATACGACAGCAAGGCCTATGCTGCCCAGGGTATCTGATAACTTCACTAGGGAGAATGTCAACATCTGCCTGCGTATTCTGAAATAGTCTATGAAGGTCGTAACAAATGATAAAGGCAGGAGAAGTGAGCCTATTCTGATTACTTCGACACTCCCGGGATCACCAAATACCGTGTTCGCAAGAGTTTCAGCGAAGATAAACATTAGAAAAGCTGAGATTATGGAGGTTATCGAAAGGAAAGAACAAACAGAAAAAAATTTGGAGGATAGAATCCTTTTGTCTTTCTCCGATGAAAGAAAGCGGATGATGCTTGCGCCTAAACCAAAACTGGAGATTGTGCCAAAAAAGGTTATGGTTACTATGAGTGTGGTGTAAACACCATAATCAGATGCGCCGAGAGTCTTGGTGAAGATGGGGAGGAATATCAAGGGCTTCAATTTCATGATAATCTCTGTAATGCCCACTATCCCGACATCTTTAGTAAATTTTTTATATATGTCCATATCAGCATAAGAAACTACGCATATTTTTAATTTGTTTATCAAAAATAGAGGGAAATTGTAATGAAGATAAAAAAAGCAGTCATACCTGCAGCCGGTTTGGGAACGCGATTCCTTCCTGCCACAAAAGCGCAGCCGAAGGAAATGCTGCCCATAATAGACAAGCCTACGATACACTTTGTCGTTGAAGAGGTGGTGAAGTCGGGCATAAATGACATTCTGATAGTTACCGGCAGGGGCAAGAGGGCGATAGAGGACTATTTTGACAGGAACATAGAGCTGGAGAGGCATCTTATGGCCAACAAGGAGACCGAGCTGCTCAAGGAGATAGAGTACCTATCCGAAATGGCTGACGTGCATTATGTGCGCCAGAAGGAGCAATGGGGGCTGGGCCATGCAGTCTATTGCGCGCGCAATCATATTGCGGGGGAGCCATTTGCAGTCCTATTGGGGGATACTGTAGTGGAAAACAAAGTTCCGTGTACCCAACAACTGGGTAGGTTATATGACAAGCTGGGTGGTTCGGTAATAGCTGTCGAAGAGGTCCCAGAAGCGAATATCCAAAAGTATGGCATCGTAGGCGGTAGGATGATTGATGGGAAAACAATGGATGTAGGGGTTATGGTTGAAAAACCAAATCCTAAGGATGCGCCTTCGAATCTGGGGGCGATAGGTAGATATGTCTTGACGCCAGAGATTTTTGACGTCTTGGAACAAACAAAACCTGGCGTTAGGGGGGAGATACAACTGACAGATGCCTTAAGAACCCTGCTCAAGACCCAGAAGGTTTATGGTTATAAGTTTGACGGCATCAGATATGACATTGGGGACAAGCTCGATTATCTGCGCGCTACTGTAGAATTCGCGCTTAGGAGGCCTGATATCTCCAAGGGCTTCAAGGAATATTTGGACAAAGTGAAGCTGTAGCCTTGCCCAACAAAACTATTCGGCTTGGACATCTTTTTTAGAGAGGTCGGTTATTTTTGCACCGATCTCAGTGAGCATCTCTTGGAGGGGGTTCTCCGGCCCCAGTAAAGACAACCTGCTTACTGCTTTGTAGTAATTAAAGAAAAAAAGGCCGCGGATTCTCTTTATTTTATTTATTGCCATATACCAGTCCCACATATGACGCCAAGCGAGTATTTCATATCTATTAAGTCTCCCCGTGTCAAGTATTCCGGGTCTGTAATCTTCAAGCTCTTTTATGTCCTTTGGATCCCCCCTTAGGAGATTATGATGTTTAGCATATCCAAAGACTTGGCTCTTGGGGTAAGGAGTCAATATCTTTATGTATCTCTGGTCTGCGCCTATGCTTTGGTTTAATCTTATCGTGTCCATAATCTCCTCTCCGGACTCCTCAGGTATGCCCAGCATATTAAAGGATTTTGAATTCAGGCCATACTTTTTTATGAGATTGAAGGTCTCGATTACCTGCTCGTTTGAATAAAAACGTCTTAGGATTTTCTCTCTTATCCCGGGATTCCCGCTTTCTACACCCACCCATATGGAAGAGCAATTAGCGTCTCTTAGTAGTCCCAATAGCTTGTCGTCCAGCAGACCAACGCGTCCAGTCAAAGAGAAAGGGATCCCGATCTCCCTCTTATAGCCTGGTAAAAACTTCTCCAGCCAGTCTTTGAAGTAGCAGAGAGTGTCGTCGTTGAATACAACAGCACCAGGTTTGAAATCTCTTTTTATTTCTCTCAATTCCTCCAACACTCTTTCAGGGCTTCTTATCCGGGTATAATCCTTTATTGGCACTTTGTAGATGCTTTGTAGAATATGGTTTATGCAGTAGGTACAATTATAGGGGCATCCCCTTCCAGCCATGATATTGACCCTGTTTGAGACTTTTTGATTTCGCTCTACTTTGAAAAGTTTTCTGTCCGGGAAGGGCAAATCATTCAACTCATCGGATGTCAAAAGTGGCCTAATGGGGTTCTTTTTTTTCTTTGTCCAAATATTCGGCACATCATCAAAACGTTTTCCCTTCTCCACCCTAGAACAAAAATCGACCATTGCGCCTTCACCTTCGCCAAGACAGATTGCATCGACGTGGGGATTTCTTAAAACATCATCCGGGTCAATTGTCGGATGAACACCGCCGAGTAGGATTGGAATATCCAATGCTTCCTTCAGGGTTTTGAGTACGCCCTGTAGATTATAGTATTGGGAGGTCATGGTAGAAACTCCCACGGCATCTACATCAAGTTTGGCTATAGACTCCTTTGTTAGTTTATCGGAATCCCATGCTAAGGATAAATACTTGACCTTGTGATTCTCTTGTTTGAGAACCGCTGCTATAGTCGCAAAGCCTATGTTTATATAGCAACTTTTTATGTCCACTGCATCGAGTAGCAATACCTTCATCTTATACGCAAGAACCCCCGAATAGTCTCCAATTACAAGTTTGTTGAAGAAAAATTTAAGAATAAACCCCATAAGGGGGGTGCTTTTGTTAGTCTTTATATTTCTGTCTTTATAATATTCACCGGATTTTGTGAGGCGATTGGGAGGTATGTTTTGACTCCTGAGATCTTTGACGTGTTGGAACAGACTAAGCCTGGGGTGAAAGGGGAGATACAGCTGACTGACGTCCTGCGCTTGCTCTTGAAGAAGCAGAAGGTGTATGGCTACAAGTTTGATGGGATAAGGTACGACATCGGAGACAAGCTCGATTATCTGCGCGCGACTGTCGAGTTCGCGCTCAGAAGACCCGACGTCTCAAAAGGGTTTAAGAAGTATCTGAGGGGGGTTGTGTAAGTGGCTAGGAAAAGAAGGAATGGAGCTGAAGCTCCAAAAAGGAAGGCTGAGGGTTCATGGTCTAAGCAGATCCGACAACTGTTTATTGGTATATTTGTGAACAATCTATTACTCAGTCTTTTTATAATCGCATTCGGGCTTCTTTTAGTTAGTTCTGGAGGTTTCTGGAAAGCGATTCTCGAAACAGGAGAACCATTTCAAAGAATCGAGATTTTGCTCACTGTTGCAATTTTCTCATTTTCATTAGCTGGTTTTACATCCAAGCAAGGTGTGAAAATAATACGGGGGCTACCTATGTATTCTAAGGGTTTTTTATTTGCCGGCTTTCTGCAGATATTAGGTTTAGTCTCTGCCTTTGCACCCGATAGTGAAACAATACTAAATCTAATTAAAATTACAGTACTTGCCCCTGCATTCTTAGGTATTGGGATTATAGTTTTCTACATTTGCTTAGTATGGTTGCTTTATGAACAATTATATCGTCCAAAAACTAAGGATATGATAGTAAAGACTAAAACACTACCCACAAAAAAGGAGGACGCTGAGGCCAAGGGTGGTTGGACGCAGATAAGTATAGCTTTTGTTGTAGTGCTCATCGGCTTATCGATTATATTTAAATTCGAGAGCATGCGCCTTCCTGGACTATCTAGTCGATGGACGGGGTTTTTGATCGTTTGTATTGGGGTCTTAGCAGTTATTTGGCTATGTATACGTGAATTAAATTTCCGAGATAATAGAACTAGGCTAAAAATTTTGGAACTTTTTATTATATTTTTGCTAGCAGTTTCCGCCGCATATTTCGCGTATCAGACTGCGGAAAGTGAAAAAAGATTGGCTAGTATGGGTGAAATTGAGGGCTCAAAATCATGGTCTGCAATGATAATTGCACAGCCAATAAATGCTGGTTATATGAAACTCAAGAATGAAGGGGGAGTTGCAGCAAAATGTTATTGTAACAATTCTGATAAGTATATATTGATACCTTCTGGCAGTGATACTACAATCAATTGTTGTAAAGAGAATGAAATGCTAATTTGTGAACGGATTTATGAGGGGGGAAGAAAAGAGATTTGGTTGAATGGGGTAAATAACGAGGATTCTATTAGTGCATATATATGCTAAAAATGCGAGTCTTAATAACAGGCGGCGCCGGATTCTTGGGAAGCCATCTCTGCGACTACTTCGTAGAGAAAGGCCATGACGTGATCTGCATGGACAACCTTATCACGGGGAGCGCCAGCAACATAAAGCAGCTGGAAGGAAACCCCAGGTTCAAGTACGTGCAGCACAATGTAGTCGATTACATAACAGTGGGGGAGAAACTAGATGCTGTATTGCATTTCGCAAGCCCTGCGAGCCCGGAGGACTACTTGAAGTATCCCATACAGACTCTGAAGGTGGGCTCCCTGGGGACCCACAATGCCTTGGGTCTGGCGAAAGCCAAGGGTGCGAAATTCCTTTTGGCTTCGACGTCTGAAGTATACGGCGACCCGTTGGTGAACCCGCAGCCAGAGAGCTACTGGGGTAACGTGAACTGCGTCGGCCCCCGTGGGGTATATGATGAGGCAAAGAGGTTCGCTGAGGCAATGACGATGGCTTATCATAGGGTGCACGGACTGGATACAAAAATCGTCCGCATTTTCAATACTTATGGCCCCCGCATGAGAAGGAATGATGGGAGGGCTGCCCCGAATTTCATAACCCAAGCCTTGGCAGGAAAACCGCTGACCGTCTATGGCGACGGAAAGCAGACCAGGAGCTTTTGCTATGTCTCAGACTTGATGGAAGGTATCTATAAAGCACTGATATCGAAGGAGAATGACCCAATAAACATCGGGAATCCTAAGGAAATCTCAATATTGGAATTTGCAGATACCGTCTTGAAAGTCATAGGCTCCAAGAGCAGGATAGTTTTCAAGGACCTGCCTGTGAACGACCCGAAGGTCAGGAGGCCTGACATCACCAGGGCAAAGAAGGTCTTAGGGTGGGGGCCAAAGGTGGGGCTGGAAGAGGGATTGGAATGGACTATCGAATGGTTCAAGCAGGGCTAAGATGGCAGACGATTATGCGCGCATGTATGACTACTTCGCCGAAAAGACCGATGATGCTTATATAACAAAGAAGTTCACGCCCAAGTCTGCGGCCGGTTACAGGGGCTGGAGAAGGGAAAGGTACCTCGTAGATTTCCTAAATTTAAAGAAGAGTGATGTCTTCCTGGACCTGGGCTGTGCATCGGGAAGGCATGCCAATATGTTCGCAGATAGGGTCAAGGAGTCGTGGGGCGTGGACATATCCCCAACATTCATAAAGAAGGCACAAGAAGCCAAGAGTGGTGCCAAGTTCAAAGTCGCAGATGCTGCAAAACTCCCTTTCAAGGACGGATACTTTGACAAGATACTTGCGGGGGAAATTCTAGAACATGTACCGGACCTTGACGCAGTCATCAAGGAGACAAACAGGGTCTTGAAAAAAGGCGGGATTTTAGTAATAACAGTGCCCCAAAGGAACGCTGATGCGACCATGTGGAAAAGGGTGAAGAACGGCCTGCTCAGGAAGGACACCAAGCTGCTGAAGGAGTTCAGTGTGGAAGCCTATGAAAAAACTGGGCATATGCACGTCAGGTCCTTCACGCCCGAAAGTCTCAAAAAGGATCTGGAGAAGCACGGGCTTAAGGTGGATAAGATGACCCCGTGTAGAGTCGTGGACTTCCCGTTCTACGAGAAATTCTTCGGGTTGACTGACAAGCTTAGGATGCGGGAACCCATGGTGAAGGTGATGGCTTCCCTGGATAATGTCCTGGAAAAAAACAAGGCGTCGCTTGACTACTCCGCCGGTCTTGTCGCAAGGGCTGTGAAAGCCTAGTTCTTGGCGAATTTGGCCAGGACTTCCTTGAGTTGCGCGCCGACCATGTCCCAGTTGTATTCCTTAAACACGAATTCCTGGGCGTTTCTCCCCAGTCTTTCCCTCAGTTTCTTGTCCTTCAAGGCCCTCAAAGCTTCTGTAAGTTCCTTTTTTTCCGGCTTGATAAGGATGCCTGTGTCCTTGTTTATCAGCTTCCCGTGGTCGCTTATATCAGTGGCAACCACAGGCTTACCGGAGCCCATGTACTCCACAAGTTTATAGGGGAATGCAAAGTGTGCTAACTGGGACCAGGGCCGGGGTATGACAAGTATGTCAAAGGAGTTTAGGTATTTAGGAACTTGCGAGTGCTCGACAGGGCCTACAAACTTCAGATTTCCCTTGGGCAGACCTTCCAATGAATCACCTAGAGCGGAGGGGTTACCGCCGACAAAAACAAAAAGGTAGTCTTTGTCCTCTTTTAATATCTCTCTGGCTGACTCCAGCAGCATGTCCACTCCCTGGTAAGGATTGAAGTTGCCTACATACCCTACTATCACCCTGCCCTTCCTTATCTTCTCGATGTCTTCTGCCTTTTCCTTGTTCCCAAACATCTTGGGGTCTATGCCACTCCTGATTACAAAAACCTGCTTGCCGGATTTGCCGTACATGTCGGCTACGGTAGTAGAAACGGCCGTAAGAGCCGCGCATTGTGAGAGAAAAAGACTCTCCTGTTTCTCTCTCAGAAAATAGCGCTTGCTGCCCTTCCCATATGCCTTTCGCAGAAGCGAGAAGTCCTCCAGGTAAGAGCTGTGTATATCCGTCACAACAGGTATGTGGGACAGCCTGCCTGCAATCACTGAAGGGAACATGCCCCATTGGGTCTGGGCGTAGATGATGTCGGGCTTTACTTCTTCTATTATCTTAATCAGCGAGATTACTTGGTTGGAGAACCCGCCGAACATGGTTCTCTTGGGCTTCGGGAGTTTGTGAAACGTTATAGATTCAGAGTCAGGTATGTTATAGGCAGCCACATGCACTTCCGCGCCCGCTTTGGCCAGCGCCTTTGACAGCTCAAGGGCTCGAAACCGGGTGCCCATCTTCTGTTTAAGGAACATGGGCGCGCAGACCAGTACTCTCAATGTGTTTGCCATGTTACATTGCATTTATACAAGAGTTCATGTAATTCCAGAAGCGCCTGGGCAGGTACTGGGGGTAACGGTATACCGTATAGCTCAGCTTTGCCATCTTTATCCTGTCTTTTATCTCCTGCACCTGCTTCTTGGAGAAGGTTATCTTCGGGATTAGGATGTTGCCCTCCTTGTCCGTGATGCTAGTCTCCTTGAAGCGGTCCGGAGGGTTCATCCAGTTGAAGTCGGGATTCTTCTCCTGGAATTCCTCGAACCATGGCGTGCCAGGCAGGAGCATGGTGAAGCAATTGATGTGGACGTCGCCGGGATAAATTGCCATCTTCCTTATGAGCTTGATCGTCTTGTCGACGTCCTCCATGGTCTCCCCGGGAAGGCCGATTATGATAGTGGCGCGCGGCTCAATGCCGACGTCCTGGCACATCCTTATGGCGCTCTTTATCTGCTCCACAGTAGTCCTTTTCCCTATGTTCTCCAGCATCCTCTGGCTCCCCGACTCCACACCAAACGATATTATGGAACAGCCTGCATCGTGCATCTCCTCCAGCATGGGCTTGTTCACTATGTCCACCCTGCTCCAGCAGGCCCAGTCGAAATCAAGCTTCCGGTTCTTTATCTCAGAACATATCTCGCTCACCCTGTCCCTTCTGATAGTCATGGAATCGTCGAAGAAGACCATCTCCCTTACGAACGGGTAATCGTTGAATACCAGTTCTATCTCATCTACTATGTTCTTTGCAGAGCGGAACCTGTATTTCCTGCCCCAGTAGTGGGAGGTGGAGCAGAACTTGCAGCCTATCGGGCAGCCCCGGCTGGTTATGGCCGTCCCTGTCTTGACCGACTTGAACTTGCCTATGCGGAAGTCGTAGTCCTTCATCGGGAACAAGTGGCGCGCAGGGAAGGGGAGGGAATCCAGATCCTCGATGAACGGGCGATTGCCAGTATCGTGAGCCTTTCCTTTGCTGTCCCTTATGTAAAGCCCGGAAATGTCCTTTGTTTTCCCGCCGTTTTCATAGGCCTTGCAAAGCTCGACTGTCGTGTTCTCGCCCTCTGATTTTACCACGCAGTCTATGGTGGGTGCATACTCCAGGGTGCTGGGTGCATCATAGAGTATGTGCGGACCGCCGACTATGAATTTGGAATTCGGGAACAGCTCCTTTATGAGCTTGCTCCAGTACACGACATTGAACCGGTTGGTGGTGGTCATGGACGCGCCGACTACGTCAGGCTGGAAATCGGTTATCTCCCTTACGGCGAATTTCGGAGCACCTAGATAGGACTGCCTGCAGAGCTCCTTTGTGACTGCAAGGTCGAGCACCTTCACTTCATGTCCAGCCCTCTCCAGCACGGCAGCTATATAACCCAGGCCTAGATGTGCCGAGTATCCCTTCCCAGACCATGCCATATCTGGCAGGTTCAACAGAAGAACTTTCATGTTAGGAGCCTAATTAGACAATTTTCCCATAAGAATTTTCATTATCCTCTCTGCGGATTGGCCATCACCGAACGGATTGGACCAGTCGGGTTTTTTTGCGAGCATAGATTCGACCGCCTTCATTATCCTGCCGGGGTCGGTCCCGGCCAGCATGTTCGACCCGACTTCCAGTGTCTCCGGCCTTTCGGTGTTGTCGCGTAGTGTAACACACGGCACTTTGAGGACGCATGCCTCCTCCTGTATTCCTCCAGAGTCGGTCAGTATGAGCTTGGCATGGGACATCAGCTGCAGGAACTCCAGATAGCCCAATGGTTCCGTAATCACGACTCCTAGAGGAGCCTTAAGATTGAACTTGTCGAACATCCTCCTGGTCCTGGGGTGCATCGGGTAGATGACAGGTAGTTTGTACTTCTTGTGCAGTTCGCCAAGGGTCGATATTATGTTGGCGAGGTTCTTCTTGTCGTCGACGTTCTTTGGCCGGTGGGCAGTTACAAGGAAATAGCCCTTTTCCTTTACTCTGAATTTATCGAGTGTTTCATGCCTCTGGCCGGCTCGGGAGAGGTTCTGTTTCAGGGCGTCCACGACTGTGTTCCCGACAACGGATATCCTGTCTTTCCCGATTCCCTCGCCCCTTAGTATGACGGCCTCTTTCTCTGTGGGTGCGAAAAGGAAGTCGGATATATGGTCGCATATTATTCGATTTGTTTCCTCGGGCATGTCCCTGTCGTAACTCCTTAAACCGGATTCTATGTGGGCCAGCGGTATCCTCAGTTTCGCAGCCGCCAATGCGCCGGCAAGTGTCGTGTTCGTGTCGCCGTGTATTATAACTAGGTCTGGTTTCTCTTTTAGGAACACCCTTTCAATCCTCTCCAGCATCATCGCGGTCTGTTTCCCGTGGGTGCTATCCTCAAGAAAAGCGATTGCTCCGGAGCCGACCTGCAGGTTGTACTTCGCCTTCTCAAGCCCCAGCTCCTCAAAGAAGATGTGGTCAAGGGACTCGGAGTAGTGCTGGTTTGTATGGGCTATTGTGTAGTCTAAATCATGTTTCATACAATATTTTATCAATGGGGCCAACTTTATGATCTCCGGACGTGTACCCAAGACTATGCAGATCTTCATTTTTAGAATACCAATAGTTTTTTGGGGGTAAACCCAGCTAATTGGTCTTTTATTATCTTGTGTTGGACAAGGACCACGACGCAGTCGGCGTCTTTGCAGACTCCATCAAGTGACTTGTAGGATTTCTCCGGTATCAGCGGATCGTAGGCGGAGACGTTGTAACCTTCCCCTTTGAGTATTTCCACCACCCTCACAGCGGGGCTCTCCCTGAGGTCTGCGATGTCCGGTTTGTATGTAAGCCCTAGGATTATTATCCTCGGCTTTTCTATGCCGCTGACGAATTCCTTAATCTTGTCAGCGGTCACCTGCGGCATGGAATCGTTGACTTCGCGCGCGGTCTTTATTAACCTGGCTTTCTTCGGGGCCGCATCATATATAAACCATGGGTCTATGGGTATGCAATGGCCGCCTACCCCTATGCCGGGTTTCAGTATGCTGACTCTGGGGTGCTTGTTGGCCAGTTCTATCACTTCATTGATGTTTATGCCAAGGTCATCGGCTACCAGCGAGAGCTCGTTGGCAAAGGCTATGTTCACGTCCCTGAAGGCGTTCTCAACCAGCTTGCAGAACTCGGCTGTGGTACAGTCGGTTAGATACAGATTACCCTTCACAAAAGAAGCGTACATATCCCTTGCGAGCTCAGCGGATTTCTTGTCGAAACCCCCTACAATCCTGTCGTTGTTCACTATCTCCTTGTAGATGTCCCCTGGAAGAATCCTTTCGGGACAATGGGCAAGATAGACGTTCTGGCCCACCCTCAGTTTTGTGTTGCCTTCTATGGTGGTTTTGACGATATCCGTGCATGTCTTGGGGGGTATGGTCGACTCGATTATTATTAGGTTCCCTTCTTTAAGGACGGGCAGTGTGGATTCCACAGCGGCTTCCACATAGCCCAAATCAGGCTCCTTGTCCTCCTTTACCGGGGTCGGCACCGCCACTACGAATATATCGCTCTCCTTGGGGGATAACCCGGCAGTAAGGTTGGCTTTGACGGCATTGTCCTTCATGAGCTCCTCCAGCTCCGGCTCCTTTATCTTTGAAGGCAAAACCCCGTTGTTTATTGAATCCACTAGGTTTTTATCAACGTCGACTGCCATCACCTTGTGCCCGGATTTCGCAAGCAGTAGGGCGAGGGGAAGCCCGACCACCCCGGCCCCAACAACAGAGATCTTCATACTTTGTATACCTCTCTTTGCCATTCGATGGTTCTCTTCAGACCTTCCTTGAGATCGATTCTTGTCTTATAGCCTAAATCTTTCTTTGCCTTCTTGCTGTCGCCTTTCTTGTCGAGTGTGTTGTGTGGCTCCACTTTTATGTATTCGACTTTCGAGTCATCTTTGCCAAGATGGCCAAGGATTATGTCCGAGACTGTCTTTATGTCATGGTATTCATCGCCGCATATGTTGTAGACCTCGCCCGGCTTGAAGTTGCTCGTGATATTGGCAATCGCATTGATCGCATCGTCTATATAGCTTGAGGTCCTGTGGTGGTTCAGGTAAACCGTGTATGGCATGTCATGGAGCGCATGGTAGATGAAGAGGCATGCGACACTCCTGTAGGGGGAGTAGTACTCTCCCGGGCCGTAAATATTGAAAAGCCTCAGTCTTATGGTCTCTGTTTTGGATCTGTCTTCAGAGTTCATTATCTGCAGCTCGTTCACCCACTTGCTAATCGCATAGTCGTTCAGCTGGCGGATGGGATATTTCATCATGACGTCCTCGGTCATGAGTCCTTTGTAGTCTCCGTACACCTCGGAACTGCTCGTATGGATGAGCCTGAACCTCTTCTTTTCTTGGAGGCGCAGCATGTTCTTCATGCCCACTGCGTTTGAGTTCCAGAGTGTTTCGTAATAATCCTCGCCGTTCATGCGGCCGAACTCGCCGGCCAAATTATATACCACCTCTGGTTTTGCCTTCTCTATCAGGTTCTCCACCTGCCTATATTCACTTATGTCGCACCTTATGTACTTTGGGTCCAGGTCATGCCTTCTATCGGATTTCCAGACGTCATGACCGCGTTTTTCAAGCTCCTCTACCAAGGGCTTACCCACCGCACCCAAAGCACCCGTGACAAGTATCCTCATTCAAACCACTTTTTAGAAATATAGGTATTATTTCGCTTCTAAGCGAATATAAGTGTTATTTCACTTCACCAGCTCGAAAAGGAGGGTGGTCGTGGAGCGATTGCCCACTTTCTTTATTTTGTCCAATTTCTCGAACACTGGGCGCAGTATTGGCCCGCTGAAAATGCCCATGACCGCGAAATTGCCATCCAGCCTGGTTATTTTGATTTTTGAGAACTCCTTAAACATTAGCTCAAGACCCTGGTGGGTGAACCTCCAGTAGTCGTGCTTTGAGTGGTATGGGTGGTAAAGGGGCGTGGAGCCCTTCACTATCCCACCCTTTTTCAGGACCCTGTAGAGCTCGCTGACCGCCTTGAACGGGTCCTCCACGTGCTCCAGGACGCTGTAACACAGAACCTCATCAAAGTGGTTTTTTGGGTAGGGCAGGTCCATGACATTGGCGTACTCGGCCCCCTCTACCGGGCACACGTCTGCGTTTGTATATCCATCCAAGAGGTCCCGCCCGCAACCTATGTTAAGCTTTGGCATTGTGTGTTATTGAAGTTTGTTCAAGAAATCGATTATGCTCTCGGCCCTCTTTTCCCAAGTGTATTTACTCTCAAGTTCCTTAAACGCGGCTTCTGACAGCCGCGCGCGCAGCCCTTTGTCTGATATCAGTATTTTCTCCGCCTCGGCCAGATCCTTCGGGTCGCCGGGCCTGACCAGAATCGCGGTCTTGCCGTCCTCCAGTATCTCCCTTATCGTAGGGAGGTCTGTGGCTATGATGGGTCTTTTGGAGGCCATGTACTCGAACATCTTCAAGGGCGACATGTACTTTGAGTAGTGCTCTGTCTCGGGGAAGGGCATGAGGCAGATGTCCACAGCGTTCAGATAATCAGCGACTTTTGTGTATGGTATATGGTCCCTGAACTCGAATAAATTTCTATCTAGTCCCTCCTTTTCTATAAGATTTTCATACTCTGAAACTACATCCAGCGGACCGCCGACAAAGAGGAAAAGGAGTTTGTCCTTACCTAGATACTTGGCTGATTTTATTATGTCTACTATCCCCTTCTCCTTGCCAAGGGTCTGGAACCTGCCAATATAGGCGAGTATAGTCTTGTCGGGGGGAAGGCCGAGCTCCTTCCTGACCGCGGACTTTTCCATTTTCGGGGAGAATTCTAATACGTCGGTCGCATCAGGCACAACGGCAATGGGTCTTTTGGACTCCTTGAAAAGCTCTGCGAGATACCTCGTTATGGTCGTTATCGCATCGACGTTCTTGACCTTCCTCAATGTGAACCTGCTGAACTTGTGCGCTTCGTATATCACCTTCGCCTTCGATGGGTTCATCAAGGATAAGACGGCTGCCGACTCGGGATGGCGGGTGTATATGAAATCGAAGTCCTTGTTTTTCCTTAGATAGTTCAAGACTGAGAGGGCGAACGTCCCTGTTGAGGCCAGGAACCAGGCGTGGGGTATCGACGCCCTGTCAAGGGCCCGTATGTCCAGGACAGGGAGGCGGATTACCTTGAATCTTTTCCTGACGTTGTAGGCCCCCCAGATGTCGTCGTCGCTCCTGCCCCTGTTGCCCTCCCTGTTCGGCAGGACCAGGGTGACATCGCAATGATGGGACAGCGCTTCGCAGGTCTTCACTATCTGGGTCGCATGGGCCTTCTCCCCAGGTATCCGCGAGTCCGAGACGTATAACAGCTTCATTTTTCGAATGTCCTGACTATCTTGTCCATGAGTTTCCCCAGATTGTGGTTCTCAATGATTTCCTGCCTCAGTAGCTTTCTATCCTTTATTTTAAGGGCTTTTCCTACAGCCCCGGCAAAATCCTCGCTGTTTCTGAAGAGTAGGGGGCCTTTCAAGTCCTTATACACGTTTCCACTAACCAAGACGGGCAGTTCACATGCCATGGCCTCCAAGACCGTCTTGTCGAGGCTCCCGGTCGCGCTGGCCGAGACGAAGAGGTCCGCCTTGTGATAGTGCTCAGGCATCTTTTGGTAGTCTGTGGGCCCCAGGAATTGGACGTGTTTTTCCAAGCTCAGTTCTGAAACCAGTTTTTTTAAGTTGCCCATATACACGCGGTCGCCCTCCAAGGGGGCATCGCCTACCAGCAGCAGCTTCGCATTGTTGTGTTTCTTTATCACCGGGGGCATGCCCTTGATCAATGTCTCTATCCTCTTCACCGGGGAGATCCTGCCGACGGATATCAAAACGGGGCCGGGATGAAGGGTCTTCTTGGGAGCAAACATGTCGGTATCGATGCCGTGGCCCAGGACTCTCACCTTCCGGCTTTTTATGGGGAAGCTGCCCTCAGAGGCTGTGAGGACACCGTCAGCCAGGGAGTGGGCAAGCTTCAGCTTGTAGGTAATTTTACCGTGGGTGTGCCACATGTAGAGTTTCTTCCTGTAGAGCTTGGCGTATGGCGCGGAGATGATGGTGTAGATGGGGTTCATGTGGCAGAATATGACATCCACCTTGCGCGCAAGTGAGAACATGAGCTTGTCGAGTCGGAGCAGCCTGCGGATCTTGCCCTTGCCCAGGGTATGTATCTCGACGTTCTTTGGAAGGTCCACTTGGCCCTTCTCCAGACAGACCACATAAAGCCTGTCCACCCGCCCTGCCAGCTCCTGGACCCAGCGATGGGCAAAGCCTATCCGGGGGTCGTTCTTGTCCAACTTTCTGGTGAAGAATAAGACTTTCATTGCGTTTATTTTGCACTATAAGACTTTAAATCTGTAAAACACCTAAAGTAAGGTTCAAAATGCGGGTTCTTGTGACGGGTGGCGCAGGGTTCATAGGCAGCCATATCTGCAAGGCTTTGGTGACGGGGGGGCATGATGTGACATGCCTGGACAACTTCGACCCCTATTACGACCCTGCCTACAAAAGGCAGAATGTGGAGGGGGTGGAGATGGAGCTGGTCGAGGGTAGTGTAACCGACTTTGACTTGGTCAAGAGGCTGTGCCAAGAGGTGGATTACGTCTTCCATGAGGCCGCCCAGGCGGGTGTGCGCGCATCAGTGGAGAACCCACTGAAATCTTATGAGGTTAATACGGGGGGGACATTGAATGTGCTGCGCGCGGCCGTGGACTCTGATGTGAAGAGGGTGATAAACGCGTCCTCCTCTTCTGTCTATGGCAAGATACAATACCTGCCCTTCGACGAAAAACACCCGAACACGCCGATATCCCCCTATGGGGTGTCAAAGCTCGCAGCCGAGCATTACTGCAACGTCTTCTCAGAGGTCTATGGCATCAAGACGGTTAATGTCAGGTACTTCACGGTGTATGGGCCGAGGATGAGGCCTGATCTGGCGATCTCCATCTTCACAAAGAGCGCCCTGGCCGGCAGGCCGATAGAGATATACGGTAACGGGAAGAAGACCCGGGACTTCACCCACATCGATGACATAGTTGGGGGCAATATGATCCTGATGAAAAGGGGCAGCGGCACGTACAACCTGGGCTCAGGCAGGAGGATCAGCGTAGAGGAACTCGCTGAAAAGATAAAAAAACTGGCTGGCAGCAAGTCGAGGATAGTCCATAGCAGGGACAAGAAGGGGGACGTGGAGCACACATGGGCCAACGTGGAAAAGGCAAAAAGGGAATTGGACTGGAAGCCCACGACCACTGTGGACGAGGGTTTAAGGAAGTTTGTCGAATACATAAAAAATGAAGAGATTTAAGGTACTATTCATAAGCTCTTCCTCAAGGTACAGGATCCCGGAGGAGAGGTCTGTCTACAAAAAGAAGTTCGGCGCCCTGAGCAAGATAGCCGACATCAGCTGGATAGCCGTCTCCGAGAGTGGGAAGAAGAGTATCGGGGAATGCGGGGGTGCAAAACTTTTCCTGGCGCCAAGGAAAGGCGCGAAGATCCTGGACCTCATGCTGTTTAAGGAGTTCGCCCTGACCGAGGGTTTAAGGGTAATAAAGAACCGTGACATTGATATAGTCTACGCCCAAAGCCCGCTGATGGACGGGCTGATGGGAGCGGCCTTGAAGAAACTAACGGGTGTCAAGCTCATCGTGGGCGTACACGGCGACTGGGAGGGCGAGATAAGGTACTCAAAGCCCGGAATAGCCCGTTTTATGCCTCTTATCAACTTATGGGCCTCCTTTTGCCTCAAAAACGCTGATTTGGTCCGCGTCATCTCAAAAGCGACAGAAGAAAGAGCCCTTGAGTTCGTAGAAAAGGATAAAATCTCTTCCGCTAAGTTTCCAGCTCTTTTTGATGTGGATTTCTTCCTGGAAGGGGAGCCTAAGGCAAGCAAGGAGGATTCGGCTGTTTTTGTGGGTTCCCTCATAGGCAGGAAGGGTGTGGACCATCTTGTAAAAGCGGTGCCCAAGATAAGAAATGAGTTCCCGGAGTTTAAGCTGTATGTCGTCGGCAGGGGGGCCCTAGAAAAAGAACTTGGGTCTATGGCCGAGTCTTTGGGTGTCGGAGAAAACGTGGTCTTTGCAGGCCACCAGCCCATGGAAAGGGTCAGGGAGTACATAGACAAAAGCCAGATGCTCGTCCTGCCCTCGATGTCCGAGGGGCTGGGGAGGATAGCCCTGGAGGCTATGTCAAGGTCCAGGCCGGTCATAGGGTCGGCGGTGGAGGGCATCAAGGAGACGGTGAAGGACGGGCATAACGGTATACTGATTAGACCGGGAGATTCAGACGCCATTGCAAATGCTGTGATAAAACTGCTGGAGGACAAAAAACTGGCCGCCGAGATGGGCAAAAACGGAAGAAGATTCGTCCAGGAAAACTACTCTGTCGAGAAGTACGTCTCCCATTATGAGAGATTGTTTGAGGAGGCCCTAGGCAGATAGTACCTTCAAGGTCTTCTGCATGAGATTATCCCAGTTGTAAGCCTTCACGAATTCCCCGGCCTTCAAAGAGAACTTCTCTGCTTTTGATCTGTTTTTCAGAAGTTCTTCTACTGCTTTCTTAAGACCCTCCTTGTCATCGGGCTTCACCAAGAAGCCATTCTTGCCGTTCTCAATCAATTCAGGGTTGCCGCATATGTCAGTCGCTACCACGGGCGTCCCCACTGCCATGGCCTCAAGGAGGACATGGGCCATACCCTCATAGAGCGAGTTCAAGACGAACACGTGGGCGGATGCCACCCTCGCAAGCGTTTCGCTGTGGGATAGGGACCCGAAGAACCTGACGTTTTCTGAAAGGCCCGCCTTTTCCACCTCTTTTTTTAGGGTGTCCTCATAGGGTCCAGTACCGACGACCCAATATTCCAGATGGGGCCTCTTTTTCAAAAGACCCGGCATCAACCCGATGACGTCCTGTATGCCCTTCCAGGGGACAATCCTGGCGACCGTTATGATGACCGGGTCCTTCGACTTCCTTATCTTCGGGATGTCGGCTGAGACTGCGTTTGGTATTACATAGACCTTTCCCTCCGGGACTTTGTAGAACTCCACCAGCAATCCCTTGAGGTAGTCGCTCGGGGTTATTATCCTGTCGGCATTGCCAAAGACGTATCTCTGGATTTTGATGATGTTGGTGTTGGCATCGGGATGTTTAAGGAAGTCGTCCAGGAACTTCTTCGTCTTGCCCTCGCGGAAGGCCTTCTCCCAAGCGGTGTCGCCCACGTATTTCACGACCACGGGCTTCCTTAGTATCTTGCCCACAAGGACTGAAGGCAGGCCTATCGCAGCGGGATTCTGGGCATAAATCAAATCGCAGGACTTGGCTTTCTTCATGATCTCGGTGAAGAAGAGGGATCCTCTGGCAAGGGCAGTGCTTTGGGACCTCCTGACCCATGACACATCCACGCCCGAAAGTTTCTCAGGCGGCGATTCCGCCAGGGTCACCACAGACACTTTGTGGCCCAGTTCTAAAGCCCTCCTGGAGAACTCATAGGCATAAGTCGCAGGCCCACCTATCTCCGGCGGGAAGATAGAACTCGTGATTAGGATGTTCATGGGTATATTAGGGGAGATAAACAGTAAAAGGTCACACTACGTCTGGCGATTACTCCCAGTACTCCTTGTGAGAGGTTATCCAGTCGTAAAGCCGCTTGATCCCGTCTTTCTTGGATACCCTGGGCTCCCAGCCCAATTCTTCCCCTGCCTTTCTTATGTCGCTGTAATAGACCTTCTGGTCGCCGGGCCGCCAGTCCGAGAAGTTTGTCTTTATCCCCCTGCCGGAGATTTGTTTAAGGTAATCCAAAAGTTCCAAGAGAGAGATCGTGTTCTCGGGGCCGCCCCCCATGTTGTATATCCTGCCCTTTGTTTTATTTATGTTTTTTGTGGCAAGGTCGAAGGCGTTTACAAGGTCGTCTATGAAGAGTATGTCCCTGATCTGCTTACCGTCGCCGTAGATGTTGAGGGGGCGGTTGAACACCGAGGCGAGCGTGAAAAAGGCCACCCACCCCTGGTCCTCGGTGCCGAACTGGCGCAGGCCGTAGATGCAGGACATGCGGAACACGACTGTCTTGAGGCCGTAGATGCGCGCATAGTCCCTCGTGTACTGGTCTGCGGCGCCCTTGGAGCAGCCGTATGGCGAATGAAAATCCAGCTGCTGCGACTCGGAGCAGCCATGGGGGAGATTTTCGTAATCATATCTACTCTTTTTCTCCAGGACCTTGACATCGTCCATGCCCCCATAGACCTTGTTGGTGGAAGTGAATATCACGACGGGATCGGTCTTGGCGTTCCTGGCGGCTTCCAATACGTTGAAGGTGCCGAGAGCGTTAGTCTCGAAGTCGTCCCGGGGATTCGTGACTGAGGTGGTAACCGCCACCTGGGCCGCAGTGTGGTAGATGGCATCTGCGTTCCCGGCAGCTTTAGCAAGACTGGGATAGTCCCTCGTGTCCGCCTTTATAAGTTTTATTTTTGGATGGTTCTCCTTGAGCCATTCGACGTTCCTGCCGGCACCCTTTCTGGAGAGATTGTCATATATGACGACTTCCTCGCCCCTGCTGGAAAAATAGTTGGCCAGATTGCTGCCTATGAAGCCGGCGCCGCCCGTTATCAGAATCATGGTTTAATTAGATTTGGTAAACATAAAAGGATGGGTCGTTATTCCTGTCCTGTAGGGTCCTTATCAATCCGCCGTTTCTCGCCCAGGCGACCGCCTCCGGATAACCCTCGGGAAACCTGACCTCCACCAGGGGCAAGTCCTCTGAGGCCAGTACTGCATAGTCGCCCCTTTGCAGCCCGTAGCCTTCCGTTAGTTTGAGAACCACCACGCCGCGCGCAGGCAGCCTCCCCAGCGGCACAGGACCGCCATATGTAAGGTTCCATTGCTTCCCTTCGAAGTACCACTCGGCAGCGAGAACGTCTATCCGGTCGTCTATGAGGACCACTTGCCCGCTTTCTGTATGGGTCTCCAGATAGGCGCTGAGTTCCTTAAACCCATAGGACTCGACAGTCACCCTGGCCTCCCTGGAAAAAAGACTTCCGTCTGGGATTACCAAAGGCGAGTCGCTCCTGCCAAGCTCGCCCATTCCCGGCTCAGGTGCGTACATGAAAGAATCTGAAATGTTCGTATTGTATGAGTAGAACGCCGACCATGCCAGCAGCAGCAATAAAATAATACTTGATATATCTAGGTGCGCGGATTTCCCGGATAATGCATTCTTCAATTTGTAAAATATCAATCCTGCGGTTATGGCAAAGGGGATTGTGAAGAACGGGGTGTAATAGGACCTGACACCCAAAAACCAGAAATAGATTACCAGTATTATTGTGAAGATCCAAATGAGCAACAAAGGCTCGCCGTACTTTTTCAAAAAGTTAAAACCCGCCAAGAAGCAGGCGGCAAAGAGGAGGGATATTGGGATCGAGTAAATGTCCGCCAGGTTGAAGACCATGACCTGGAGGTTGTACGGGTCGAAGGCTGCCCCGGGGCTGTAGTCGCCCATGTAGCTGTTGGCGCCGAATATCTTGCTGAGGGCGAGGTCCATGTAGCCGGTGGTCACATAGGCGCCGGCATTGAAGACCAAGACGGGGGAAAAGACGAGGACGGAAATCAGGAATATCTTGACCAGTGGAAACAGCAGGCTTCTTCTTTTCAGCAAGACGAACAACAAGAAAGTAGGGACCAAGAAGATCGCGGTGAACTTCACAAGGAACGCCGCACCCAATAGCACACCTGAGAGCCACATATCCCTCCTCCTCTCAGTCCTTGTGAAACGGTAGAAGGCATAGATGGCGAATAGTGTGAACAGGACGACGAATATCTCCCTGTGGAATATCCTGGAAAGCCAGACTGTGTAATTGTTGACTCCGAAAAAGGCGGCTGATATGAGCCCCACCTTTTCACCAAACATGTACCTTGACAAGATAAAGACCATCAGGACCGCCAAGGTCCCGGCTATTGCATTGCTGAACCTTATCATCCAGTCAGCAAGATTGTAATAACCAGTAGGGTCCAAGACCTGCATAGCGCCGTGGGAGATGTAGCTGACCAGCGGGCTGTGGGATTTCGTGGATATCATGTAGGCCTCCCTTCCCGGAGTGTTCCCGTCTACAAGGTCATAGGCGATGAACGAGATGCTGTATTCATCACCGTATATGTCGGCCCTGTCAAGATTGGCCAAGTTCAAAAGCAGTGAGACGAGGAGTATCAGGATCATCAGCTGGTTTGGCCTTCTGGAGATCTTCTTGCCCAAATTCCTGCATGGAAGGCATTCCCTGTCGCAGAATGACCCATCCTTCTTGCGCCTTAAGTAGAGCGAGATTGTGCAGGTTATCGCACACGTGAGAAACAGGAATAACAAAAAACCGACAAGATGTTGTCTGAAAATATTCGTCTTCCGTTCTAGCGCTAGTATGTTCAAAAGGCCGGCCGGATAAGCCAGGAGCATGCTGAAGCCAGAGCTGAGGGCTATCCTCTCCCAGATGCCTATGGCGCCAAACCTGCGGTAGAAGATCGTAGTCAGTGGGTAGCCGCTGGCCAAAAAAAGGAATGGCAAGGAAACGACCCAGCGCAGATACCCGAGAAGGTCCTGACCATGGGTGATTGACAATGCCGAGATTACCAGTGCCAGCAGGCCCAAGAGCATGGTCACAAAAAGGTCCCGATCCTCAGACGTTGCTTTCATTTCCAGTATTCCTTAAACAATCAATTTTTTGAACAGAGAAGGATCTGACTTGTGGAGCCCCTTGTACCATGAGACAGTCCTGGCCAGGCCGTCTTCCAGCGAGGTCTCGGGCTTCCAGCCCAGTATCTTGCGCGCCTTTGTGTTGTCGCAGAAAAGGTTCCAGATCTCGTTTTCCCGGTATGGATAAGCCGCCAGCCCAAGGTTTATCCTCGACCCGCTGACTGCCCTGACCTTCTCTGCAAGCTCTCGCACGGTATGAGGGATGCCGTTCCCTATGTTTATAGTCTGCCCTATGGCCTTCTTTGTTTGGGAGGCCAGGATGAACCCCTCTATGATGTCATCGATGTAATTCACTTCCCTCTTTTGCTTCCCTTCGCTCATCTTGAAGTCCTTCCCGAGGATGCAGGAGACTATCAGCGAGGTCAGGAACCTGTTTGTCTTCTGGTACGGGCCGTATGTCAGGAAGGGCCTCAGGGACACTATGGGCAGACTGTAGGACCTCCTGAACAATTCGCAAAACACCCAGGCAGCCGATTTAGAAGCGGAGTAGGGGGACACCGGCCAGGGCAGCATGTCCTCCCTGAACGGCGCAGGATTATTGCCGTATTCCTCGCATGTCCCGGTGTTGATGAAGACCTTAAGGCCCGGAGCCGCGGCTAGTGAGGCCTGCAACAGGTTGACTGTACCGCCCACATTCACCTCGTTGGCAAGCCTCGAGTTCGCAGTGTCCCTCCCGGGATTTGTAAATGCTGCCAGATGGAATATTCGGTCTGGACTCACGGTCTTGACGAGCTGCTCTACGGAGTTGTAGTTCCTTAAATCGGCCGTGATTTGTTCCACCTTGTCCTTTGCGTCCTCCAAGGCGTACAAGTCCACGCCCGGCTCTGCCAATATCACCACATCCGCACCCTCTGAGACCAGGCGCCTTGTGAGGTGCGACCCTATGAACCCTGTGGCTCCCGTGACCAAGACCTTGGCATTCCTGAGGCTCATCTTTTCCTCATAAACTCCCGGGTTTTTTCGACCATGTAATCGAGCATCTCCCGGCCTATGCCGGGGTATATTCCCAGAAAGAACGTGTTTTCCGTTATATAATCGCTGTTCTTTAGGTCTCCAACAGCCCTATGTTTTACGTCCTTGTACGCGGGCTGCCTTGTTATGTTGCCCGCAAAGAGCATCCTGTACTCTATCTTCTTCTCAAGGTACCAAGAGGTTATCTCCGACCTTTTCAGGCCCGATTCGGCTCTTATCGTCAATGGGAAGGCGAACCATGACGGATCAGCCTTTTTTAAGGCTTTGGGGAGGATGAAATAGTCCCCATAGTCTGAAAACGCCTCATAGAGCCTTTTGAAGTTCTCTTTGCGCGCCTTTATGAAGCCCGGGAGCTTCTTCAGCTGCTCCACGCCCATGGCGGCCTGGGGGTCAAGTGCCTTGAGGTTGTAACCTACATTGGTATAGATGTACCTACGGTCATAGTCGTCCGGGAGGCCTTTGACATTATTGTCATACCTCAGATCGCATTTAGCATCAGGGTCTACATTCAGCTTACAGACGGGGCATACGCATGCGCGCCCCCAGTCCCTCAGAGAGCGGACTATCACGGCTGTGTTGAAGTCTGATGTGGCTACAGCGCCGCCCTCGCCTAGTGTGATGTGGTGGGCGGGGTAGAAACTGAATGTGGAAAGGTGGCCGAATGTCCCGAGGAGTCTGCCGTCCCATCTGGAGCCGAGGGCGTCGCAGGCATCCTCTATGAGGAATAGATCGTTTGCCTTTGCGAACTTTGTTATGAGGTCCATGTCGTTCGGGTTGCCCAATGTATGGGGTATGAGCATGGCCCTTGTCTTGTCTGAGACCGCCTCCTCGAGAAGCCCTGTCTCCATGTTCAGCGTCTCAAGGCCGGCATCAAGGAAAACGGGCACAAGACCGTTCTGTATTATCGGGTTCAGGGTGGTCGGGAATGTGACGGCGGGTGTTATAACCTCGTCCCCTGGTTTCAGTCCGTCTTTCATCTGTGGGGAACACAAAGCCGATACTGCAAGGAGGTTGGCCGAAGAGCCGGAATTTGTTAGTAGCGCTTCCTTAGCCCCCAAAAAGGACGAGAACGCCTTTTCGAATCTCTCAGTCTCCCTCCCGGATGTGAGCCAGAAATCCAGGGCTGAAGAAACAAAAGCCTGCATCTCCTTCTCATCAAAGACCCTCCCGCCATAATGTATCACGTCCTTGCCGGGGACGAACCTCTTGGTCTTGTGGGTCTGCTCGTAATACTCCTTGACCTTCTTTAGGATTTCCTTTTTGAGTTGTTCTTTCATGGGCGATTAGTGGTTCTTGAAGAAGTTGAAGTACCAGTCCACAGTCTCCTTTAGGCCCTTGTCAAGAGGATAGCTGTAATCCCAGCTCAGCATGGACTTGGCCTTCTTGCAGGAGAGGTACTGCTCGCGTATCTCGTTCGTGGCCTCGTTGAGGACCCTGGGCTTCAAGTTCTCGGCTTTGCAGATCTTGAGTATCTTGTTCACCAAATCTATGACGCTTATCTTCTCCTCGGTACCGAAATTGAAGGCATGGCCCCTTACCTCCCTCCTGTCCAGGTTCCTGCCGAGGGTGAGGTACGCGTCGACTGCGTCCTTTACATAAAAATAATCGCGCACATACTTGCCGTCGCTCCTTATGACGGGGGATTCCTTGAAGTAGATGGACCTGATGGTGCCCGGGACGATGCGGTTGAAGTTCAAGTCGCCGCCTCCGTAGAAGTTGCCGCACCTGGTTATACCTACAGGTATGCCATATGTCTCATAATAGGAGCGCGCGAGAAGGTCTGAGCATGACTTTGAGACGTCATAGGGGTGGATAGCCGCTAGCGGGGTCTCCTCTGTATACGGCAGACTGTCTGAGGGGCCGTATGCCTTGTCGCTGGATGCGACAACCAGCCTCTGGACAAGCTTGCTGTTCCTGACCGCTTCAAGAACGTTCCAAGTGCCCTTTATGTTCGACTCAAACGTAGACAGGGGTGAGCGGTTGGCTGTGCCGACTATGGTCTGCGCGCCCAAGTGGAACACGGTATCCACCTCATACTCGTTCAGGGAACGCTCCACGACCTGGTAGTCCTCAAGGCAGCCATGGACTATAGTCACCTTCTTGTCCAGGCCGGAAAGGTAGAGGTTTGAGTCAGGGACCCAGTCCCTGATCAATGCTATGACATGGGCCTTTTGGGACAAAAGCTCCTCCACCAGCCAGGACCCCAGGATGCCTGTTGCTCCGGTCACAAAGACGTTCTTCCGATTCCAATATTCATCTTTTGTCATTTTGAAGTTTTATCGCCAGACCCGCCACGGTGGATTGCCGGACTCCCATAGTCTGTTCAGATCGTTAGCGTCCTTGAACGTGTCCATGCACCCCCAGAAGCCGTTGTGCTCGAAGACTGAGAGCTGCCGGTCCTTAGCGATGTTCTTGAGGGGCTCCTGCTCCAGGACGCTGTCGTCATCCAGGTAATCAAATACCTTCTTATTGAAGACGAAGAACCCCCCGTTTATCAGACCGTCCAGGCGCGGCTTCTCCTTAAACGAGTTGACTATGCCGTCCTTTGTCTCTATGACCCCGAACCTTGAGGTGGGATGTATGGCGGTCAGTGTGGCTGCCTTGCCCATCTTCTTGTGGTGGGCCAGCAGCTTGCCTATGTCTATGTCGGCCAAGCCGTCCCCATAGGTGCAGAGGAACGTGTCCCCGTCCACGTACTTCTCCACCCTCTTTATCCTCCCGCCTGTGTTCGTCTCGAGCCCCGTGTCGGCGAATGTTACCCGCCAGTCCTCCAGGTTGTTGGGTTCGTGGATGGTCCTTTCTTTCTTTGATGACAGGTCCAGTGTGAAATCGTTGGCCATCCATTCGAAATTCATGAAGTAATCCTTTATCATGCTGCCCTTGTAGCCCAGGCAGAGGACGAAGTCCTTGTAGCCATAATGTGAGTATATCTTCATTATGTGCCACAGAATCGGCATGCCGCCTATCTCCACCAGAGGCTTTGGCATGAACTCCGTCTGCTCCTTGAGCCTTGTGCCGGCGCCCCCACAAAGAATTAGAACCTTCATTTTCTGCAGAACCTATATTGCACCATATTTTTTAAAAACTCAAGTACGGTGATGAAGCTGACATTGGATTTGCCGTCCTTCCGCTCGTTGAACACCACCGGGACCTCCCCGATCCTCTTCCCGAGCTGGGAGGCGCGCAGGATGAACTCTGCGTCTATGAACCAGTCCTTGGATTTGGGGTCTGTCTTCTCATAGAGCTCGCGGCGCATTATCTTGGGGCAGCCGTTTATGTCGCTTACTTCAACGCGGAACATCAGTTTGAACATCCTGTTATAGCCGAAGGACTCTATCTTGCGGCGCAGACCGTCATGCCTCTTGACCCGTGTGGCCTTGCAAAGGTCCAGGTTTTCCTCCTTCAGCTTCTTGAATATCTCCGCCGTCTTCTCCACCGGGACCTGGTTGTCGGCCCATGCATACCCGACGAAGATGCCGTTGGCCTGCTTCAAACCGGTTATGATGCCCCAGCCGTAGCCTATGTTCCTTTCCACGACGGCCAGCTTTATCCGTGGGTTCTTTTTTTGGAGGCCCTCTATGACTGCGCGCGTATTGTCCCTCGAGCCGTTGTCCACCAGGACCAGCTCGTAGTCTATGCCGTCCCTCCGGAACTCCGAAGCTAGGCCGTTTGCCACAGACTCAATGTTTCTGCCCTCGTTATAACACGGCACCACTAAGGATAACTCAGGTCTTTTCATGAAAACCCCGCTTTAAAGTTAGTTCGTCAAAAAACAAAAAGTAGAGTTTATCTAAGCACCGAGCCTGCGCGCAATAAGTCGCATCAGCATGCCCGGGCCCCTGGACAAACTGAATGTGGACCCTTCCTGGTGGCTCCAGCTTACCGGCACCTCGGTTATGGAATACCCTGCCCTCTTCAAACGCCATAGAAGCTCGACATCAAACTCGAACCCCGTGGACCTCATGCCTGGTATGACTTTTCTTATGGAATCCGCCTTGAACGCCTTTGCCCCGCATTGTGTATCGGATATCCTGAGGCCGAAGATTATCCTGATGGTAAGATTGAATGTATTGCTCATGAACCTCCTCATAAAGGGCTGTCTTATAGGGGTCTTCGAGCCCTTTTTCCTCCTCGATGCGATCGCGACATCATATTCGCCCACCGCAGAGTAGACCCTCCAGAAATCCCCCGGCCCAACACTCATGTCGCTGTCGACAAACGCGATTATGTCGCCCTTGGCCTCCTTGAACCCTGCGATCACGCCCCCTCCCTTGCCCAGCCTGTGGTCAAATTCCAATACCTTTGCGCCTTCCTTTCTTGCCATGTCCGCTGTCCTGTCGTTGCCGTCGCATACGACTATGAGCTCGTATCCCAATTTGGGCTTGAGAAATTTAGAGTAGGTCCTGACGACTTCGGAAATCCTCTTTTCCTCATTGTATGCGGGGATGACAAGGGATAACCTCATTTTACAGCCTTTTTGTAAGCGTCTGTATATCTCAGAGCAGCCCTTTCCCAGGAGAACTCCTTCAGGGCCTTTTTCTCTGCGTTCTTGGAAAGCTCGGACCTCAGCTTCTTGTCCTGTATTAGTTTCAGCAGGGACTTTGTCAAACCTTCCGTGTCCCCGACATCCAGGAGGAACCCTGTCTTGCCGTCCTCCACCACATCTACCATCCCCCCGTTGTTTGTAGTGACCACTGGGAGCCCGCAGGCCATGGCCTCCATGAATACTATGCCCAAGCCCTCGTGAAGGGAGGGCAAGACGAAGATGTCTGATATGTTGTAATAAGCATCCAATTTGTCATGCGGGACGGCCCCTGCAAAGACGACATCCTCCTGGATACCCAGGGATTCGGCTTTTGAGAGGAGAGCATTCCTTTCCGGGCCGTCGCCGACTATCAGGAGTTTCACGTTCTTGTCTTTCTTCAAGACTTTTGGAATGGCATCCAGAAGATGACCAAGGCCCTTCCGCTTTGAGAGCCTGCAGACCGATAAAAGCACGGTGTTGCCGCCTAAATTGAACTTCTTAATCAGATGCTCATCCGGTTTTTTCTTGCGGAATAGATTCAAGTCGATGCCGTAAGGTGTAAGAAGAATCTCCTTGCGCGCGCCCAGCTCCCCAGCCCTTTTTGCAGTATCACTGCTTATCGCTGTCAGAACATCCGCGGAAAAGACGGTTTTGTATAAGGGCATTGCAAGTTTCCTCAGAGACGACATGTAAAGCGGTTCTGAGGGCGTGTATATGTCCCCGCCGACAAGCGTTACCACTGTGGGCTTTCCGGAGAACCTGCCAACAAGGGCCGTCGGGAAGCCCGCAGGCATCGCGAATTCCGCATGTATGACGTCAAATTGTTCTTTCTCGATGAATCTGAGTAGTTTTGGTACCGCAAACTTCATGAAGTTGACTATGGCGAGGGACGAGAGGAACTTGGATTTCTTGCCCGGTTCATTGTAGGAGTCCATGAAGCGCGCATCGATGAGCCGGTGGACCTTTATGCCCTCCATCCCCTCATGCCTTTTGAGGCCCTTGTGCCAAGTGGTCAGGACATGCACCTCGTGGCCCTGCGCCACTATCGCGCGCGCGGTCTCATACGCGCCTATCTCGCCCCCGCCGACCACGGGGGGGAACATGTAGATAACCATGCAGACTTTCATTTTTTCAGAGTCCCATAAACCTTGATGAAGCTGTTTATTCTCTTTTCCACGCTAAGGTTCCCAAGGGCGAATTCCCTGGCCACCTGCCCCATCCGGAGTCTCAGATGCCTTTTATCAAGCAGCTTTTGTATGTTGAATGACAGGGCATGGGGGCTTTTCGGTTCTACCAGTATCCCCGTCTCCTTTGACACCAGCTCTGAATTGCCGCCGACGTTGGTGGCTACCACCGCCTTGCCGCATGCCATGGCCTCCATTATCGACCTGCTCATACCCTCGGCAAGGGTCGGAAGGACAAAGATGTCGCAGGCATTGTAGGCTAGGGGCATCCTCGGGTATGGCAGATATGGTATCACATGTATCTTTTCCTTGAGCCTGCTGTTCTTTCCGAGCCAGTCCTTGACCAGGTGCTCGTCAAAGCCGCCGCCCAGAAGCAGCAGGTGCGCGCCCTCTATCTCCTTAAACGCATCAAGCAGGTAGGGCAGGCCCTTCTCCTCCACGAACCGGCCAGTGTAAAAGACTATCGGCCCCTCTGTTCTTAGGGAAAGCTCTTTTCTAGCCTCTTCTTTGGGTATATTGGGGTTGAAAAACGCTGTGTCTACTGCGTTCGGGATGGCCACCACCTTCTCTTGGGGGGGGTTGTAGTTCTCCAAAACCTCTTTCATCAGGGCGTGTGAGTCGCAGGTCACTATGTCCGCGCAGCCGATGGTCTTCTTCTCTATGTACCTTGCCAAAGAGCGCGTATAGAAGCGCTGCCTGACCGACGCCCAGGGGCCATGCAATGTCATGACGTGGGGTATCTTGAACTTCTTGGAGACCTTGCAGCCCGTCATCCCGGCAGTGGGGTTGTGCGTGTGTATCAAATCAAACTTCTTCTCCGAGAGGAGCCTCTTGCACTCCTTGGTGGCAGGGAAGTAGTGGGTTATTTTGCTTTCTCTGAATCCTAGATTGTAGAACTTGGTGCGGTATATGGGGAAGCCATAGAGCTCAGATTCCATTTCCGGCTCTTTGCGCGTCACGACTTCTACTTCAATCCCCTTCTTGGTCAAGCCTTCGGCAAGCTGGGCTATGCATGCCCCACCGCCTCCCTGGGTCATAGCCCCCTCCTTGGACCTGTATGGAAAATCTGTAGAAACGAACAGAACCCTCATGGGATTATTAGATTCGTTCAACTAAAAAACCTAACTTCTGGGCCGTCTTCCGGTCGACAAAGGCGCGGGTATCCACGATTATCCGGGTCCTCATGGACCGCTTGAGGAGTTCCAGATCCAATTCCTTAAACTCGTCGTGGTCAGAGTGTATTATCACGCAATCCGAAGCCTTCACAGCCTCGTTGAAGCCGAGGGCCTTGATGCCCCAGCTCTTAAGCTCGTCCGCGGGGACCAGGGGGTCGTATATGCATACTTGGGCACCCTCCCCAAGGAGCTCCTTCACGATCCTCCTCGCAGGCGTTTCGCGCGCATCAGCGACATTGCCCTTGTAGGATGCCCCCAGTATGGTAATCTTGGAACCCCTAAGATTCCGGTCTCTCTTGGCCAAGGCCCTCTTTGCCAGTACTGCGACGTGATAGGCCATGTAATCGTTTACCTCCCTGCCGGCGGTGATTATCTTTGGCGAATAACCCAGCTGCCTGGCCTTGTATACGAGGTAGTAAGGATCTACGGGAAGACAGTGGCCCCCGACGCCGGGACCGGGCCAGTACACCTGGAAGTTCCACTTGGTCGATGCAGCTTGGATCACTTCCCTTGTGTCCACGCCTATCTTATCGAAGATCAGCGCCAACTCGTTCATCAGCCCGATGTTGAGGTCCCTTTGTATGTTCTCTATGACCTTCGCGGCCTCGGCGGTCCTTATATTGCTTACCTTGTGCACGCCCTTCTTGGTTATCTTCGAGTACATGTCCGCAGCTATAGCAAGCCATTCTTCGTTTATGGCCCCGACTACACGCTTCATGTTTTCAATCGTGTGCTCCGAATCCCCGGGATTGTATCTCTCCGGGCAGAACGCAAGGCCGAAGTCCTTGCCGGCCTTGAGGCCTGTGGCCTTCTCCAGGATAGGCTGCACGATTTCCTCCGTGACGCCCGGGTACACGGTACTCTCGAGGACCACCAGCTTGCCCTTGCCAAGGCCCTTCGCGATGCTCTCGGCCGCAGACCTCACTGGGGCCAAGTCAGGGTTCTTCTCATCGTCGACCGGCGTGGGAACAGTTATAAGGATGGCGTCAGACTCCCTGACTGCGGCGGGGGCGTCTGTGGTGAAGCTTATGCTTTTTTCTGAGAGCAGTTTTTGTATTCTGGCGTCGGGTATGATCTCCGGTATAGTGGACTTCCCTGACTGCAATTTCTTTATGGCACCTTCCTTTATGTCGGCGCCGATGACCTTGAAGCCAGCTTCCGCGAAGGCCAGGGCCGTGGGCAGCCCCACATAACCAAGTCCCACCACGCATATCTTCCTTACGACCATTTTGTTATAATTGTTGGCATGAATTATAAAATAGCTTCTGAGTTAGAACGGAATTCGTCTGTTAAAGCCTTCTCATGACGGGGTTTTGAGATACTCCCCCAGACCCTCCCTCAATGGATATCTCGGTTTCCATCCGAGCTCCCGCCCCGCCTTTGATACGTCGGCCAATGAATGCTTTACATCACCCTTCCGCGGCTGCGAATGGGTTATCTTGGATTTTGAATCCGTAAGCTCTATTATCAGCTCAGCCAACTCCTGTATGGTGATCTGCCTGCCTCCTGCGATGTTGTAAACTCCTTGGCCCTTATCCAATGCCTTTTTATTGGCGTCGACGACATCCCCGACAAAGGTGAAATCCCTTGTCTGGGTGCCGTCACCGTATATCTCGAGGGGCTTGCCCTTGAGGGCAGCCGAAGTGAACTTCGGCATGACAGCCGCATATTCTGAAAGCGGGTCCTGCCTCGGGCCATATACGTTGAAATACCTGAGCGAGACCGTCTTGAGCCCGTAAATCTCCGAGAAGACCCTCATGTAATGCTCCCCTATCAACTTTGAGACCGCATAGGGGCTCTTCGGGTTCGTCCCCATGGTCTCCACCTTGGGGAGGGTGGGTGTGTCGCCGTATACTGAGGACGATGAGGCGTAAATAACTTTTTTCACCCCCGAGTCCACGCAGGCCTTTAGCAGCGTAAGGGTCCCGCCTACATTCGCGTGATTGGTCCTGACAGGGTCCTTGATACTCCTCGGGACGCTCGGTATCGCAGCCTCGTGGAAGACGTGGTCCACCCCCGGCAAAATCTTTTTTAGCAGTTCAAAATCGTTTATGCTGCCCCTGATGAATCTGACATCGAGTTTTTCAACGAAGCCGCTGCTGAACCTGTTTGCTGTGGAAAGGTCGTCCAGTAGGATAACCTCCTCCTTTCTGCACAAGTCCTCGACTATGTTGGAGCCTATGAAGCCAGCCCCCCCAGTCACCAATACTTTCACCATATGAGCACTGCGATGATGCCAAAGAAGGCCTCAGTAGCTACCAGGATGATCACCAGTTGCTTCTCTCTTATGCCGTTGAAAACGTTCATCAAAAGGCTTGGGAGGCCCACGATCTCCCGGCATACGAGCTTATCGCCCACCAGCCTGGTCAGTTCTATCTCCTTCGGGAACCTGTTCTTGACCTTGAATATGAGGTCTACAAAATAGGGGATTGTTATAACAAGGCCCACAGACTCGAAATTCCCTATTATCACGGCAGCCGCTATTGCCGCCCCTATGCTAAGCGTGCCCACATCCCCGGGGAATATCCTGGCGGGATACCAGTTGAAGAAAAGGAAGGCCAGAAGGGCCCCTACCATCGCCAGCATGAGCACCAGTGCATCGGGCCTGTTGAGGTCCCAGGCTATGATGGCCAGGCTAGAGCATGCCACCAGGCCCATCCCGGCCTCGAGGCCGTTGAAACCTGCGAGCATGTTTGTGACATTGGATGCCACTGTTACACCAAAAGGTATCAAGAAAAGGGGGTAAATCAAAGGCAGGTATAACGCCCCGAAAAATGGCAGGGTTATATACGGGTGGCCGGCAGAGACCGCTATAAGGGGAATCGCGGCGAAGACGGGCAATATGGCCTTTATGCTCTGGCGTATCCTCACAAGATCGTCGAACATCCCTATTATGGCTATTATGAGTATGGTTGTTACCGCCGCGAACACTTCCATGAGATTGTCGAACTTAAGTGCATGGTCGGGGTTTATTAAACCGCTGCCGGAGAGGGTCGCAAACATTATGGCCAGCATGACCCCCGCCACCATCCCGGCCACTATGGCCAAGCCGCCCATCTCGGGTATCTTGGGACCGTAGTGCTTGTGGACGTCGCGGCCCACTATGCCTGCGTCCCTGAATTTCCTGATAAGTACTGGCGTCGAAACGAATGTTACAGCAAATGACACTACCAGGACCAAGAGAAGAAGGTACATTTTGTAAGGAATTAAATCCTGACTTCCTTCGAGCCTTGCCTGCACAGCCCGTCTTTCTCGGTGCTGTCGGCTACGCAGTAGTAGGTTACCTCCAGGCTGCCGCCAAACTCCCCCGCGACCTCCTCGACCACAGACCTCTGGGCATCACAGTCCGGGCAGCTCGGCGAGTAGAAGACCTCCAAGGCGGTCTTGCCCGTCGGCTTACAGGAATCAAGTCCTGTCTTGCCCAAGGAGACTAAAAGCTCTTTGCCGCCAGTGGTCCTTATTGTGCCGTTCTCGTCCTTCACGACGCCCAGTGGCTTGCAAAGCTCCTCTGGCGCAGCTTGGTTGAAGATACAGCTCAAAAGCATGAGATTGGCCTTCTCGACGCCGGGGTTGTACTCGGTGCCCTCCCCCAGAACAAGGCTTCCCTCTTTCGTGTACTTGCAGTTCCAGACTACCGTAGGCACGCCTTTTATGCCATATTCTTTAGTTTTCGTGGGGTCATAGACGTCATATGTTTTATCAACGGGTTCTGGCTCAGGTTCCAGATCCTCGTTTATGGAGAGCAGTCTTATGTCGAAGACCAGTGTCTTGCCCGCCAACTCATGAATGCTCTCTCCCTCAAGACCATATGCCTTCTCAGGCGGGATCGTTACAGTCTTCGCCTCCCCTAATCTCATACCCAGCACCGCCTCGTCAAAACCTTGTATCACCATACCCGGCTTTATGCCTGCTATGAACTCGAAAGGTTGCCCGCCGACGTTGGTGTCAAACACGGTCCCGTTCTCGAACCGTCCTGTGTACTCGACAGTTACGGTATCACCCACGTTCACCACGCCCGGCACCGGCTCAGGCTCCGGCTCTGGCTCGGGAAGCTCGTCCGGATAGGTGACCTTGAATATCTTGATGTATGGGAAGAAGTCCTTCTGTATCTGGTCGTTTATTATCAGCTGGAAGTACTTCAGATCCTTCCCGTTGTTTATATAAAGCTCCGTGAACATGTTCTTGGTCCACTTTGCCGGAACGTGCAGGAATATCTGGGGGACTACGGACCCACCAACTCTAGCGCCGAACTCCAGGGGGGCCAGCCTATCCGGGTAGCTTCTCAGGATTTCATTATAATCATTCTCCCGGCAGTTCTGTGTCAAAAGGATTACTCGCTCTGTGTTGTCATCATAGGCCAAAACCACGAAGGCGTCATACCTGACTCCGTCGCCGAACTCCAGGCCGCCGTAACCGGTGTACAACAGCCTCTGGACGACCGTCCTCCTCTGGCCGTTCTCAATGAGGACTATGGGGTCCAAGGAGGTCTTATACTCGGGTTTACAGGCAGCCCCCTCGGTGTTGATGAAGTACTGGCCATAGACCGGCTCTGTCGGTCTCCTAAGCAATACCGAAGAACCGCCCCTCTGGGTTATTACCCTCCAGTTGAAGGAAACCTCGCAGCATGCGTCAGGCTCACAGCACATTCTCTCTTCCGTGCCTTGTATGATGTCATTGTTGCATACAACGCCCTCCGAGCAATAATAGGTACCATCGCTCCTCTTCTCTGCCTTTATCCCAAGCTGCTTGTTTTTGCATAGGATCTCCTCGCCCGTGCAAGTCCCATTGTCAGCCCCGTTCCCAGTAGGAATCTCATAATAGTTAGTCCCCAGGAAAGCGAGGGCAGAAGCCTTATCGACCAGTGTCTTGTCAAGGATTACGTACCTGACCTTCTTCCCATTGCCATCTTGGTCCCTATTCCAGGGCTGGTTGATAAGCCAGTCCATGGCTTCCTCCTCAGTTGTGGTGTTGTAGAAGAAGCGCGCGATTTGCATTATGTAGTCCTCACCGGATTGCAACGGATCGGCGACTACGGGGGTCTTGGACAGCGCAGTTATCGCGTGGCCGTAGTCCCACCAGGTAAGCACATAGTCGCCCTTGAGTGGATCTACATCATTCCTAGGCACGTTCTCATATAACCACACCAATGAGGCTACCCAGGGTTCCGGAACCGAGGAGCCCATCTTTGTGTTCCTCCATGAGTCTGCGTGCTGCCCGTCCACATCGTGGGGATAGAATGTCACAAGCGGTATGACCAAAAGCGCCAAGAAGACTATTATCTTCCATGTTTCGAGCTCTTTCTTGCTATTGGGCAGGAATATGCCCACCATCGAGCCGAGGAATATGAAGCCGAGGGATTGTGAGAAGCCCAATCTTGCCTCGACCCAGACGAAGCTGTTGGTTATTATGAAGAACGCTATTGAGAATGAGGAGGCCAAAATCAGAACTTTTAGCTTGTCCAGATCGCGCTTAAGGAATAGGAACAAACCGAATAGGCCGACCATAGGTAAAGCGAACAGGGCCAGGATCTCCGAGATGCCAAAGCGGGAATACACCCGTGAGAACCTCTCGATGAGACCGCCGCTTGCAAGGGCCGCCTGCTCCTGGATTGTCTTGTCGACCAGGAAGTTGTGGGGTGAAGTCCCGGCGAACTCCTCGATCTGCTGGGCGGGGGCGTTTAGTATTATGTCTATGCCTATGTAGAAGACAAATAGGACTGCCATTCCCAAGAAAAGGACGCAGACTAGGGGGAGGTTTTCTTGGACAGACCTCTCGAAATTTTTTGGGTTCAAATCTATCTTGAATCCTGCTTTAATCGAATTGATGAAAGCCAGGAGTATGGAGACCAAAGCTAGTATCACAGCCAACCCGCCAAGGAGCAGGATGATTGTGACCAGGTCAGCGCTCTCTGTGAATATCCAGAGCCCTCCGATGACTATGACGGCAAGAACAATTAGGCCGAGTATCTTAGCTATCAGTCTCTTCAGGTTCTCATTCATGTCGGCGGTCCTTATCATCTCTGCCCAGAGCCCCAGGAAGATTGCAAAGACAACGGGTAAGGAATATTTCATAGTCGGGATCATCTGGGTGAACAATGCATTGCCGATCAGGAAGATTATGCCTGCTATGGCCGTGGCTTTTACACCGCACCATGAGTTGTGCTCCTTCTTCAAAAGAATGCCCAAAATTGCTGCTATGGCGAAATATAGGCCCGTGGCCACGAACGGCGCGAAGAACAGGAACTCCGCACCCTTCCAGCTCAGGAGAGTGATGAAGAAGGCAAGCCCTGACAACACGCTGAATATCAGGTTCTTCTGTCCCTCGGATTTGAACGCCTTGATAAGAAGGTACATGGCGATGAGGCCCATCACCATACCCATGACGTCCTCTTCGACGGCCCCTGCGACGGATTTCGTGAGGAGCATTGGCATAGTCGCGAAGAAAAAGCCTGCCAGCAAGCCCGCCTTCCAGTCGCTGGTGAGCTCCTTCATGAACAGGAACGCGAATACAGCCCCGATGGCCGAGACCAAGACCGGGTAGAGCAGTATCATTGTCTGTAGGGACGTCCCGGTTATCTGGGCCAAGAAGGCCACTAGGAAATATGAGAATTTTTTAGGCACTGCCCTGCCGTCAGGGGGGTATATCAACATGTCCCTATCCCCGAAATCGCCAGTCGTATAAAGGTTATTGGTATGCTTGTAGTGGTAGTAGGGGTCGTCAAAGGATATCAGGTACCCGCCCGGGTTCGCATCAGGGAAGGCGGGGAAGACGCGGAATATTATGGCGGTGGTCAGCAGCATGATTATTATGGCGAGCTGCAGGTTGAATATCTTGTAGACCCAGAGTATCGAGAGTACCAAGTAAACTGAAAACAGGATTATCAAGAATAGATCGGGATATTGAAACATGACCCAAAGCAGCAGGAGCCCGAAAAAGAAGGCTATGAAGTTCAGCTTGTTCTTCTTGAACCCGCCGAACTCGTAAAAGGTGAGTACGAATAGCAGGACGGTAGTTGCTATGGCGGCAATGGTAAATAAAAGTGAGGTTATCTCGGATACTATCAGCATTCTTAAAGCCAGGAAAGCGAGTATCAATATGGACAGTGAAAGGGGGATTTCTTTATCCTTGATCCATGAAAACTTGTCCTTGAATGGAAGGTCCCCCAACCCTGAATCGCTTGACTCTTTATGCCTCACATGCTCCTTGCTCTCCTCGATTCTTTCTTCCCTCTCCTCTATGCCCTTCCGCTTTATGGCTTTTACTTTTGTCATGTCAGCTCCAGCAGCTCTTTGACTGAAGTTATTGTCTTATCCGGCTTGAAGGAGGCCAAAACGTCTTTATTGTGGCCGTTTAACAACAGGACAGTGTAACAGCCGGCCTCTTTCCCAGCCATCATGTCATAAACCGTGTCGCCCACGAAAATCGCTTCCCCGGGGGGGGTATCAATCATTTTCAGCGCGGTCGAGACCGGCTCATGGTGCGGCTTTTTGAACTGCACATCCTCCTCACCGATCAAGACATCAAAAAGTTCGTAGATGCCCACTGTTTTCAACGTCTCTCGGATGACCCCTCTCGGAGAGGTGCTTACTACACCCAACTTAGACCCCCTGAGTTTCAGTTGGTTTAAAGTTAGAAGGACGTGCTTAAAAATCTTGACTTTCTCAAGGTCCATGAACCAATGCCTCTCAAAGTCCTTAAGTATCTTTTTGACTTCTTCCCGTGAAGAGACGCCGATTAGTTCGGGGAGAGTGCTGTCGACGGGCTTCCCGAACAGGTATTCCTTAAATTCCCCTTTAGTCAAAACTCTCTTTTTATTTTCTTCAAGGGCCTTATTAAACGACTCGTAGATGAGGTCAAATGTGTCTACCAA
>JAFGQM010000085.1 GCA_016935655.1 Candidatus Altarchaeota archaeon
CATGCCCATCATGGCCAGCATAAGATACATCATGGTATTGTCCTCCTCTTCCTTGCATGGCTCGTCCCTGCCGTTGCAGTCGTTGTCCCAGCCGTCCTGGCAGAGGGGCTTCTCATCGGTCTCCTTGGGCAGGGCCTGGAACCATTTCGGCCCGCCGCCGTCGTTGGAGCATGTCTTTCTTATGCCCTCGCATTCATACCAGCCGCAGGCCTTGTCCTGCGCGCAGACCAGGGAGGCCTCATCCACCCATACCGGCCCTACCGAGTCCCAGCTCAGGTCCCTGCATACCCTGACTGCGCCGTCATTGACCCCGGGGCTGGACCCTCCGTCCGCGTCCTCCATCAGGTCGCACCTCGTGGCCGCCGTGCACTGGCACATGTCAGAGGCGGGATCGTCGCTTGTCTTGTCGACCAGGCCATCGCAGTCGTTGTCCCAGCCGTCGTTGCATATCTCTGTCGGATGCCTATAACCGGCAGGAAGGTTCTCATCGCACTGCAGGCAGGCATAGTAGTAATCGGTCTCTCCCGAGATGTAGGCCTGGATGCAAAGTTCGTCGGCTTCCGTGAGTTTTGTGTCTACATTGACATCAGCACACGCCATGTCCAGGTCGTCGCCGTCGGCGAAGCCCTTCCTGACCAGCATTATCAGTATCAAATCGAGTTCGTTTATCTTGGTGTCGCCGTTCAAATCGCCCCGTATGCCCTTGCATCTGTCAAGGTGGTATATCTTCAGGCAGCTTGCAGGGATCCTGTTCCCCGGCGCGTATCCGGCGGGGTTGTCAAGGGTCAGGCCCAAAAAGTAGTCCTGGCATTTTTTGTCCTTTTCGTCTATAAGGCCGTCCTGGTTGAAATCGGCGGCGTCCAGATAGGTCTGCGGCGGTTCCACGACCTCTGCGGCGATTACCAAGGTGTCCATCACGGCTGCATCCTCCTCCGATATTATCTTGTCTGCGTTGAAGTCCCCTGCCAGGGGGGAATCGAGATTCAAATCAATGCAATAGCCGCCGTCCAATGTCCCGTACCAGCCACTCTCCTCCCCGTTGTTTTGCAAGACTTTAGCCAGGCAGTCTGCATCTGCCTCGTCAACATAGCCGCTGTTGTCGTAATCGGCGCAGGAGACGTATTCGGCCCTTTGCTCCTCGTCTAGTTCCATTATCGCCTGGAGTATGGTGAGGTCATCATCGTCTAAGTGCTCGTCACCGTCCAGGTCCATGTTCTCGCCGCAAAAGGCTGTCGGCACTATCCCCATCCCGCTCTCAAAGCACTGGATTAGCTGGTCTTGGGTGTAGAAGGCTCTCCCCCTCTTGTAATCATCAACGCAGCGCCTTACTTCTTCTGCATTGTCACATCCAGAATCGGTTTCCGTGATTGGGCACTGCTGCGACTTCTTTAGGTCCGTGTCGGCCACATATACTCTTTCTATCTCGACGTAGCCCTGGTCAAGGGCATATAATGCTATCTCAAAGATGCCCTCGACCTCCGGAGCCCTCATGGCCACATGATAGATTTCTTGCAGGGCATCCCATGCCAGAGAGTATTGTTCGTCGGCGAGGTTGGCCTTGTATATGCTCATGCCGCCTATGTTCCGACCATGGAATGACAAGTTTGCGTAGACGGAAAACCTCTCTGTCGGAGTCAATATCCTCTCCCTCAAGAAAGCGTCCATGTAAAGATCCGGGGAAGGCGAGGGGGAGAAAAACTCGAACAGGAAGGTGCCGTTGTGTATTGTGTCGTCCTTAAGCGCTTCTAGCTTCACTATGGCCTGGTAATCGCCCCTGAAGGGGACATCCGCGGAGGTCTCATAGACGTCGCCCGCTTTGGTAAGGGCCGGAGCATTCGCAAAGAGCGCCGGAGAGCCTCCATACAGGAAAAAAATGGTCACATTGCTGCCCAAAAGGGCGTCTATGGGCTTTTTGTCGACCTCTATCTTATACCTAAGCGTTATCGGAGGCTCCTGTTCCATGGGGAAAATCGGAGTCACAGTCAGCAGCTTGGAGTTCCGGGCCATGTTCCATACCGTGAGGGTCAGGGTGTGCGTCCCGGTTATGTTGCCATAAGCGGCCCTGATGACTATCGTATGGTTCCCGGATATCCGCGGGGCGAAACCGGATGATTCCCATTGCGCGCCCAATGTAAAGGGCACCTGGGCTAATACGAACATTACCAAGACTGAAGCGAGGATTAATCTCACTGATGTTTCTGTTGTCTCCATCTTCGGGTTCCGTCTAAATTAGGGCTGATTGAATAAAAATAGTCAGCGGATGTAATCTGTCGCGGTCTCCTGGGCTCTTTTCGGGAGCTCCTTTGTCTTGAGTTCCTTGTCTAGTTTTTGGACCGACTCCGTGAGGGCCTTGGTAAGGCCTTTTGCGGTTATGGGGGAGATGACTACCTTGGATATGGGTTTCTGGGTGGTCATGTCTAAAAATATCAGGTGGAGGTGTCCCTCCTTTTTTATCTTGTTCTTTTCATCCTTCCCCGCCTTTACCGTATGGGCGACGATTATCTCGTCGGAGTACAGGGGCTTTATGTCGCTCTGGACGATGTTCTGCTGTATGTTCTTCAAAACCTGGTTCTCCATGTGGAGATTACAAATGCTGAGCTTAAAAATTATGGTTGTTTTTGAGATTTAAGGAGTTAATTAGCAGGAATGGGAAGACTTAAGGATGGTATAGACGTCGAGAAGTTCGACTGGGCCGGGGCAAACAGTGGGCCGGAGGACGTGGGGGATAAGACCATCATCAAGGACTCCTTTAAAGGGCGGGGCCGTTTTTCCGGGATAACCTTCGTCCGTTATCGGTTCCCGGGGTCCGAGGAGAAGAGCGTTCCTCCGAGAGATCCCAAATCCCCTTTCATAATTGTGTCCTTCTCCGGAAGGTCGGGAAGAAATTGTGTGATCCACAGGATAAACAAGAGCCGTGGGGAGATTAGCGGCCCGAAAAGTTTAAACCATTTATGGAATCTCGTAGAAAACCAGCTTGCAAAACAAGGGGGGCTTAGGGTCTGGACTGAGGGCGTAACGCAAAGGGTGATATCGCGCGAGTTGGAGAGGCGGGCCACGGAGATAGCCAGAGAGCGGGGGATAGAGCCCACACCAGAGATGATGAGGGAGGCCGAGAGGTTTGCCGGGAATAGGATGAAGTGGCAGAGATTCGTAGAGAGCGAGGGTTTCTCCGTGCGCAGGTGGTATGACCCAAAAGCGCCAAAAGTCATAAGGATGATCTACCCGGGGTACAAAGCCATGCTGCTCCGAAGGCCATTAAAGAGAAGGATCTAACTATAGCCCAAAAAGAACAGCAAAGCCGGCAGGAGCAGGACACCCATCGTATGAGTCCTGCTGACGCCCGTGTATATGGGTATCAGGCCGACTGTCAGCGAAACAAAGGCTATTGCCAGGCCCAAAAAGCCAGTCAGTGAGAATATGAGGAGAAGGACAAAAACAAAGGCGGCCATGGAAAGCTTCTGGAAGTCTATCCTTCCCGCGAAAAGGGCGAATCTCTTCCCCACCCAAAGGTGGATGAAATAAGCGCATGAGCCAGAAATCAGCATGACCAGGGACAGAACCGCAAAAAGGCCGAGATCGATGGTTTCAAAAAGCTGGCCTATGACCACGCTGACGCCGCTGCGGGGGTTGCCAATGAGATAAAGGGCAAATATGGAGAACATTGCATCAGCCGTGTTTAAGGAGGCGACTATCGTTATGAACTCGCGCGCGCGGATGTCCTCCAGTTTCTCCTTCGTCTTCTCTTTTAAGGAGATTACCTCTTGGAAGAATATCCCTATCTGGGACGGCGAGACCGCAGGCAACAAACCGACCAGAAGACCCCCAAAGGCCCCTAGGAACGAGAACTTCCTTAGACTCTTGCTGCTAATCCTAATTTCGCTGTCCTTCTCCTGGGGGTAGAACTTAGAGCCGGATTGGATCCCTACGAGCAGCGTGCTAAGGCCGAAGAGTCCTGAGAAAAGCGGGAAGAAGACGTCCTGTGTGGACATGACCGGGATCCTGTTCAGGCAGACCCAGCCAAGGCAGCCCGAAATGAAAAAGATGAAAGAGGCCCACAAAATCCGGTCCATTTTCCTCTCCCTCAAAATCAAAAAGGAGATAGCAAGCAGTAATACTAAGACTATACCCGCGCGCAGAAGCCCGTAAGCAAGGGGGATGAACACAAAAGCAAACGCCAGGAGGCC